>NZ_CDWWEW010000003.1:10005-46152 GCF_977966315.1 Frankia sp. CeRuru1 | reverse complement strand
GCTCCGCTCCCGTCCGCGGGGGATCACGGGTCTCGTCGATCGGCGCCTCGCGGCTGGAGTACCCGTTCGGCATGCTCGCGGCAGCGCCGCCACGACATCGAGGAAATCTCTGTGAAGATCGCTTTTGTGGGCAAGGGCGGAAGCGGCAAGACCACGCTGTCTTCCCTCGTCGCCCGTCACCTGGCCACCCGGGGTCGGCCCGTGCTGGCCCTCGACGCCGATATCAACCAGCACCTGGCAGTCGCCCTCGGGCTCGATGAGGACTCCGCCGCGGCCATCCCCGCGCTCGGCGACCACCTCGACGAGATCAAGGAGTACCTGCGTGGCGAGAACCCGCGCATCCCCTCGGCGCGGGAGATGGTCAAGACCACACCGCCCGGCACCGGCTCGCGGCTGCTGACCGTCACCGGGCCGAGCCCGATCCACCACCGGTTGAGCGTCGACATCAACGGGGTCCGCCTGATGGTCACCGGCGCCTTCACCGAGGAGGATCTCGGCGTCGCCTGCTACCACTCCAAGGTCGGCGCCGTCGAGCTGCTGCTCAACCACCTCGTGGACGGGCCCACAGAATATGTCGTCGTCGACATGACCGCCGGCGCCGACTCGTTCGCCTCCGGGCTGTTCACCCGGTTCGACCGCACCTTCCTGGTCGCCGAACCCACCCGCAAGGGCGTCGCCGTCTACGAGCAGTACCGCGGTTACGCCGCCGACCACGACATCCCGATCTCGGTCATCGGTAACAAGGTAAGCGACGAGCGGGACCTGCAGTTCCTGCGTGACCGGATCGGCGACGACCTGCTGGTCCACCTGGAGCAGTCGGCTGCCGTCCGAGCGATGGAACAGGGCCGCGCCACCGGCATCGCGGACCTCGAACCGGCCAACATCGCCGCGTTGGACCACATCGTCGCCGTCGTGGACGACACCGAACGCGACTGGGACCGACTGCACCGACAGGTGATCGAGTTCCATGTGAAGAACGCCCGGTCCTGGGCGAACGACGCGGTCGGGGTCGACCTCACCAGCCAGATCGATCCCGGCTTCCGGCTCGACACCCGTCCAGGCCTGGTGCCGGCCGCGCGGTTGGCCGACACGACTGGCACCGCGCACACGGCTGGCACCGCGCACACGGCTGGCACCGCGCACACGGCTGGCACCGCGCACACGCCCCAGACCGCCGCACGCTGAGCGCTCACGAGGCCGGGCCCGCCTGATCGCGCGGCGGCCGAATTGTGGGGAGCTGGGCACGGTCCGGGGACCGCAAACCGTGCTCAGCTCCCCACATTCACCGGCCGACGGCCAGCCGGGATCACGCCACTAGGGGCACCGCGACGGGTAGGGGATCTCCGGGGCGTGCCGCTCCCACTCGGCCTCGCTCATCACGGCCGTCGGGTCGGTGCAGGCACGTTTGGCGATATGGGCCGGGTCGATGTCCCACAACCGGGCGGTGTTGTCGTCGCCGGAGGTGGCGGCCAGTGTGCCGTCCGGGCTGAACTGGACGCGCCGCACCGTCGCCGTGTGCCCGAGCAGGCCGCCGACCGGCCGGGGATTGCGCGGGTCGGAGATGTCCCACAGCCGGCCGGCCTTCCGCGCGGTCGTGCCCATCAGGTGCAGGTCGACGCGGAAGGCAACGCTACTCACCCAGTCCGATCGGTCGGTAAAGGTGTATAGCATTTTCGGTTCCGTCGGCGTGGCGATGTCCCATAGCCGGGCGGACCGGTCCGCCGACGTCGATCCAAGAATCCTGCCGTCGGGCCGGAAGGCGAGCCCGAGCACCGCGTTCTCGTGCCCGTTGAGGATCGCGAGCGGCGTGGGCCGGGTCGGGGTCGACACGTCCCAGAGCCGGATGGTCCGGTCGTGGCTGCCGGTCGCGAGCATCCTCCCGTCCGGGCTGAAGGCCACGCTGTTGACCCAGTCGGTGTGTCCCACAAGGGTGGCCGCCAACCGCGGCTGGTGGGGATCGGTGATGTCCCACAACTTGGCGGTGTTGTCGGTGCCGGCGGTAGCCATGGTCTTTCCGCCGACCGCGAAGGCAACGCTGTTGTTGACGTCCCGCAGCACTGCCAGCGACCTGGGCCGCTCGGGCACGGAGATGTCCCAGAGCCGGACAATGTGGTCGTCGGTGGATGTCGACAGCAGCCGCCCGTCCGCGCTGAAGCCGCCCTGCAGGAAGGTACCGCTGTCCCCCGGGATGACCGCGAGCGGTCTGGTGGCCGTGGGGTTGCTGATGTCCCAGAGCCGGACGGTGCTGTCGTCGCTTCCCGTCACCAGCATTCTGCCGTTGAGGCTGAACCGTACACCGATCACCCGGTCGGTGTGGCCGGCCAGCGTACTGATCTCTACCCCGCCGAAGTTCTCAATCAGGCTGCGCTGGGCCTCCTCGGTGGGCTCGACACGGTAGGCCGCCAGCGCAAGTTGGCGGGCCAGCTGCGGTTGTGTCGTGCTGGCCGCCGCCGCCTCGCTCGCCAGCCGGCGCGACACCTCGATGCTCTCGGGGACCGAAGCGGGGTCCTTGTGGGTGACGAACATGAGGGTGGCCGTCACCGCTACCGCGACGGCGCAGAGACTGGCCACCAGCGACACCACCGTGCGCCGCCGCCACCGGCCGCGCCGCTGCTGCTTCGGCTCGCCACCCTCGGGGTGGCCGCGGCCGGGTGCCGGACGGTCCAGTGGCGACAGGTCCAGTGGCGACAGGATGTCGTCGCTCGGCGGTGGCATCGCCGGATTGGCGGAACCGACGGAACCGACGGAACCGACGGAACCCTCGGAACCCTCGGAACCGATAGAACCGGCAGAACCCACGGAATCGATGGAACCGACGGAACCCTCGGAGTCGGACGGTGTCCGCGAGGCTCCGGCGTCTATCCGCGCCGGCGGCTTGACCGGCGGATCCGTAACCAGGGTGACGGCGGTCGGGCCAGCTTCGCCTCGCACCGCCGCGTCGACGTTGGAGTCGACGTTGGAGTCGACGTTGGAGTCGACGTTGGAGTCGACGTTGGAGTCGACGTTGGAGTCGACGTTGGAGTCGACGTTGGAGTCGACGTTGGAGTCGACGTTGGAGTCGACGTTGGACAGGCCGAGGAGGGACTGGTAGAGATCGCTGGCGGTCGGCCGGTCCGCCGGCTCCTTGGACATCGTTTTTGCCACGATCGAACGGAGTCCATCGGGCAGGCTGTCGATCTTGGGTGCCTCGTGCACCGCCCGATACAGCAGGACCGGGGTCGTCGCCTTACCGAACGGGCCGATCCCGGTGCCCGCGAACGTCACCACCCCGCCCCAGGCGAAGATGTCCGCGGCCGCCGTGACCAGCTCGCCGCGCGCCTGTTCGGGAGCCATGAAAGCGGGAGTGCCGATCAGGCCGGTGGAGGTCGTCAGCGAGGTCGTGGAATCCATCGCGCGCGCGATGCCGAAGTCGATGACCCGCGGACCGAGTCGCGACAGCAGGACGTTCGACGGCTTCAGGTCACGATGGATCATTCCCGCGGCGTGGATGGCGGTGAGCGCCGCCGCGACCGAGATGGCGAGGCGTTCGAGGTCGGCCTCGGCCATGGGACCGTTGGCGGCGATCGCGTCCGCGAGCGTGGGACCGTCGATGAACTCCGTCACCAGATATGGGCGATCGGCCTCGACGTCGACCTCGAGCACCTCCGCGGTGCAGAACCGGGCGACCCGCTGGGCGACTTCGGCCTCACGGCGGAACCTGGCCAGGAACTCGGGCTGCCGCGCGAGGTCGGTACGGACGACCTTGACGGCCACGGGCCGCCCGTCCCGGCTCCTGCCGAGGTAGACGATTCCCATCCCGCCTTGGCCCAGCCTCGCCACGAGCTGGTACGTCCCGACGGTGACGGGGTCACTGTCGAGCAGCGGTGTCGCGCGGGAGTTTGCCACGTCCCACGGAACTGACCCGTCAGGCGTCGTCACGGCAACCGTCGCCGCGCGGTGTGCGAACCCACGGCCGCCCCCTCCCGTTGGAACCCGACCTCCACGCGCACTCATTGCGCACCGCGGCGCCGCACGCATGAGTGCCTACCGTCTCCGTTAGCAGCCGTGGTTCTGGCAACCGGCTCACGACGGAATTTGTGCCTGGATTCTAGAGGTGCCTGAAGGCGCGTTCACGGCGCGGCCCACCCCGAGAGCCCGACGTAGCGCATCGTAATTGCGTGGCAACTTCCCGTTGGTGGTATCGGTCGCGGCGGCCCTGGCGATGCCGGGGCCACCGGGTCGCGACGGCCCACATGGGCTACCATCAGCATTGATCAAAGGGTACCGGGGCTATCGCTCGTAACGGTCGCTCGCAACGGTCCCCATAAGACCCCATTGACTACCATCAACCTTGATCAAAAGGTACCGGGGGGACCGTGGAGGTCGATCTTGGCGAGGAGTTCCTTGCCGCCGAGCTGGGCGAACAAAGGGGAGACTCTTCCGTCGCGGCCTCGGTGATGCCCCCCAGGGAATATGCCGCGGATCGGATTGCGCCAAGGAGCGGTGCCGTCGACGGAGCACCGATCCCAAGAGCGTCGGTCCAAAGAACGTCGATCCCAGGACCTCGGAGCGAGTCGCTGCCGAGCCCGCCGTCGGACCGACTGGTGTACGCCTACCTCGGCCGACAGCGTCGCTGGGTACTACTGTGCATGACCGCGTCATTCACCCTTGCCTCGTTCAGCCTGTTCAAGTTCGCGCTGCTGGCGTCGGCGTTGTGGGTGTTTCTCCTGCTACTCGGGCTCAACGCGGTTTGTTCGGCCTTCACGATTGTGGCCACCCAGCACCGGCGGCGCGTAACCAGACAGAGCCATGAGAGCCTGGTCCGCGGCTGGCGGTCGATCTACTACCCCAGCGTCGACATCTTTCTTCCCAGTGCGGGCGAACCCCTCCCGGTATTGCTCAACACCTATTCACACATCGCCCGGGTCAGGTGGCCGGGGCAGCTACGAACGTACGTCCTCGACGACAGCGGCCGCCCGGAGATCGCCGCCGCGGCCGCCGCCCACGGCTTCAGCTACCTGAGCCGGCCGGACCGCGGCCGGATGAAGAAGGCCGGTAACATCCAGTTCGGGCTCGAGCACTCGCGCGGCGACTACATCGCCATCTTCGACGCCGACTTCTGCCCGCGGCCGGACTACCTCTTTCACCTGGCACCGTACCTCGACGACCCGGACGTCGGTATCGTGCAGAGCCCGCAGCACTTCGACACGAAACGGTCGATGGGCTGGCTGCAGCGGACCGCCGGCGCCACCCAGGAGCTCTTCTACCGCTGGGTGCAGCCGTCCCGCGACGCCGTCGGCGTCCCGATCTGCGTCGGAACCAATGCGATCTACCGGCGCGGCAGCCTGCGGAAGGCGGGCGGCTTCGCCCAGATAGAACACAGCGAGGACGTCTTCACCGGTGTCAAGCTGCTGGCTGCGGGCTACACCACCCGCTATGTACCGGTGGTGCTGGCGACCGGCCTGTGCCCGGCTGACCTGGCCGGTTTCATCAACCAGCAGTACCGCTGGTGCAGCGGTTCCATGGCCCTGCTGCGGACCCGTCAGCTACGCCACATCAAGCTCGACTGGAAACAGCGGGCCTGCTTTTGGAGCGGGTTCCTCTACTATATTTCCACTGCGATCAACGTCTTTACCATTAACATTCCTGGCCTGTTGATGGTGTACGTCTACCCGGAGCTGGTGCGGCCCTATAATTTTTTGCCGTTCCTGGCCGCGGCCTGGGTGTGGCTGGTCCTGCTCCCGGCTACCAGCCGCGGTCGATGGCGTTTCGAAGTGCTGCGGGTGCAACTTGTGTACAGCTTCTGCCACGCTGTCGCGATCCTGCACATGGTGCGTGGTCGCACGGCATCCTGGGTGGCGACCGGCTCCGTGCGCAAAGGGGGGAACCCGCTGGTCCGCAGCGTGGCTCGGACCGCCTTCTACTGGCTGCTGTTGACGACGTGCGCGACATGGACCGGCATCGCTCTCGACGTCTGGCGGTTCGGCTGGGAAAACTTTTGGCTCATGATTCTGTTCCAGCTCGGCCACAGCTATCTGAGCATCCCGCTCCTGTTCGAGCTTAGCCGCCTGCTCGTGGGGCGCGGCGACCGGCCGGCACGCAGCAGGCACCGCGCCAGGCAGTCTCAGCCCGACTCCGTGGTCCGGGCATGGACCGGCGGTCCGCAGGCCTACAGCGCGCAGGCCTACAGCGCGCCGGCCCACAACGCGCCGGCCAACAGCGCACCGGTCTCGCCCTCGCACGGCGCTCCACCCGCCAGCGCGGCCCTGCGCCAGGGGTGAAGCGACGTGGAACGTCACGACGACGACCTGGACTTCCCGGCCTCCGAGCACCTGCGCTGGCCCGACGGGCTGGCGATCACCGTCGGCCTGGCGGTCATCGCGTTGCTGGCCACCGGCTGGGTCGACCCGACCGTGCTATGGCACTGATCAGGCCAGGCGGGCCGTGGGAGCGGTCGGCATGAGGACCATGAGGACGACGGACGGCGCGGTCACGGACGGCACGGTCACCGTGCCGCTGCGGCGACCCCACCCGGGTCTGGTGCGGATCGAGGAACGGCTCGGCTTCCGCCCCGACATCGAAGGGCTACGCGCCCTGGCTGTGCTGCCCGTGCTGTGTTACCACGGTCAGGTCCCCCACGCCACTGGCGGCTTCGTCGGGGTCGACGTGTTCTTCGTTGTCTCGGGGTTCCTCATCACCAGCCTGCTCGTGCGGGAGGCCGAGGTCACCGGTCGGATAAGCCTGGCGGGGTTCTACGCGCGCCGGGCCAGGCGCATCCTGCCGGCGGCCTGCGTCGTCCTGGTGTTCGTCACCGTGGCGAGCTGGCTGACGATGCCGCCGCTGCGCCAGGCGGAGACGGTGCACGACGTCGCGGCGGCCTCGGTCTACCTGGTCAACTGGCGGTTCATCTCGAACCAGACCGACTACCTCGCCAGCGGTCGGGACCCCAGTCCGGTGCTGCACTTCTGGTCGCTCAGCGTGGAGGAGCAGTTCTACCTCGTCTGGCCGCTGCTCCTGCTGCTCGTCGTGCTGTTCGCCCGGCGCGCCACGATGTCGCTGGCCGCCGTCGCGGTCCCGGTCACGCTCGGGCTCGTCGCCCTGTCGTTGGCGCTGTCGCTGCACTGGACCCTGGTGGAGACGCCGGTCGCCTACCTGGGCTCGCCGGCCCGGGCGTGGCAGTTCGGCGTCGGTGCGCTGCTCGCCTTCGCCGCGCCGGCGCTCGCCAGACTCGACCGCGGCCGCACCGTCACCGGGGTGAGGATCGTGCTCGGCTGGGCGGGGTGCGTGGCGGTGCTGGCCGCCGTCGTCAGCTACGACAGCGTGACGGTCTACCCGGGCACGGCGGCCTTGTTGCCCACCTTCGGCGCGGCAGCGGTCATCGCGGCGGGTACCGGCGTCCACCCGGGACACCGCAGCCTCCGGGCGAGTGCGGGCCGGTTGTTGGGGACCAGAGTGCTGACCGTCATCGGAAGCCGGTCGTACAGCCTGTACCTGTGGCACTGGGCCGTGCTCGTCCTGGTCGAGGCGCGGGTGGGAGACCTGAGCTGGCAGGCGCGCACGGCAGTGGTCGCGGCCTGCGCCGTGCCGGCCGAGCTGTCGGTGCGGCTGGTCGAGCGTCCGGTGCGGCTCTCGGCGGTCGCGGCGTCGGGCTGGCGTCGTGGCCTCGCGATCGCCGTCACCGCGACGTTGCTGCCGGCCGCCACCGGCATGCTGGTCGGCACCGATGCGCTGCAGCGGATGCGGGGCGGTGGCCGGGACGCGGTGGCGGTGCTGCCGCACCTGCCCGCGGCCACGGTGGTGCGTGACCCGTTCGACCAACCCGGCGGCCTGTTGAGCGGCCCGGTGACGCCCGCGCCTTGGTCCGCGTACGACGACCTGCCGCGGCTTCCGGACGGCTGCATGGTAAGTCCCCGCCAGACCACGAGCCCGCCCTGCCAGCTGAACACCGACGGCGCCACCGGCCGGGTGGTCCTGTTGGGGGACTCGCACGCCGCCCAGTGGTTCGGGGCGGTCTACCACATGGCCCGCGGCAGCGACTGGTCGGTGGAGGTGCTGACCAAGGTCGGCTGCCCGTTACCCGCTATCTCGGTCCGCAGCGAGCAGCTCGGCCGGGAGTTCACCGAGTGCGACACCTGGCGAGAGAACACGTTTCGCCGGCTCGCCGCGGAACCAAAGCCGGACGTGATCTTCCTGAGTACGTACAACCGGTACACCGGCGACGAAGAAAAGGTTGTGGCGGGATGGCGGAACACGATCGCACGGCTCGTTTCCCTGGGTGCTCCGCTGGTCTACATCGTCGACACCCCGAATCCACCAGGAGACATTCCGGCGTGTATTTCCGGCGCAATCGACAACTGGCGGTCGTGCTCGTTCCCGCGGGATTCCGGCCTGCCCCGCGACCCGCTGCTGCAGGCGGTCGTCGAGGGCCGCGAACCAGCGGTCAGCGCGGTCGACCTGAACGTCATCCTGTGCCCGGGGACCGGACCCTGCCCGGCCGTACGGGGCAGCGTGCTGCTGTACCGCGACGACTCCCACATCACGAACACGGCAGCGGTCATGCTCGGGCCGGCGCTCGAACACGCGCTGGTCACCAAGGTACAGCTGCCGTCGCGGGGACCTCTGCTCCAGTCAAGCCAGACCGCGGGCACATCGCGTTCCTGACTTCGGTCCCGGTGGAATCCGGGCGTCGGGTAGCCTCGCCAACGAGGTGCGCCAAGGCCGTATTTCAGGACGTCTGTACACTTTTCAGTCATTGTTTGGCTTTCGGTCATTGTTCGGCGGACGTACCAGCCAGACGGCCGAGGTACCTGGTGGGGAGGCGCTGATGCGACGGCGGTCTGCCGTCTGCCTGATGGTGGCGGCGAGCGTACTGGTTTTCGCCTGCAGCTCCCCCGGCGACGGCCCGTCTCGGGAACCTGTGTCCCCGAGCGGCGCCACCAGCGGCGCCGCTCGCGGCGCCGAGCCGTCGCGGGCGACCGTCGAAACCGTGTTCAGGACCCGTCCGCAGTTCGGCGTCACGCTGCCCGGCATCAGCCAGGCGTCGCTGGGCGAGGTTGCGCGCACGACGGGCTGCCTGCCGGCGATGGCCCAGTTCTTCGTCTCCGTGGCCCACGGCCTGGACCCGACGGTGCTCGGCGCGGTGCCGGTGACACCGATCGTGACGGTCGAGCCGTGGAACCCGGACAAGGGGGTCAACCAGAGCGACTTCACGCTCGACAAGACCATCGAGGGCCGGTGGGATGACCACTACCGGGCCATCGCGATGGTAGTGAAGAAGTACGGACGCCCCGTCCTGATCCGGTTCGCCCACGAGATGAACGGCTACTGGTACCCGTGGGCGTCGGTTGGCTCGAACACACCGGCGCTGTTCGTGGCAGCGTGGCAGCACGTGGTCGGCCTCTTCCGAGACGCCGGCGTCACGAACGCGCTGTGGGTGTGGTCGCCGAACGTGCTCCGCGGGACGTCGGGAACGCCGCTGGCCGAGTACTACCCCGGCGACAAGTGGGTCGACCTGATGGGCCTGACAGGGTACGGCGTGCAGGAGAGCTCCGCCGCGCAGACGTACGACCCGTCCATGGCCCAACTGGCCGCGCTGTCGGCCAAGCCGGTCCTGCTGACCGAGGTGGGCGCCCAGCGGGACCAGTACAAGACCAGCTGGATCGCCTCATTCGGCAGCTGGCTGCAGAGCCACCCCCAGGTGGTGGGGTTCGTCTGGACGGCGATGAACATCAAGGACGGCGTGAAGGGTGACTGGCGGTACGACGACTCGGAGGCCGACCTCGCCGCCTTCCGGGCGAGCCTGCTTGCCGGGAGAGTCGCCTGCTGACCACCGCGAGGAGCGTTCCGGAGTCGGCTGGCCAGCCGGGCCCGGCGGCCCGTCACCGTCGCGGCAGCCGTCGCGGCAGCCGTCGCACCCTGGTCGTTCTCGCCGTGGGCGCAGCCGTCGTCGCCTGTGCGCTGGTCCACGCGGTGAACCTCGACGGCTGGCCCGGCCGGTTCAACGAGGACGAGGGCACATATACCGCGCAGGCCTACGCCCTGCGGTACTGGGGCCGACTGGCGCACTACACCTACTGGTATGATCATCCTTTCGGCGGCTGGGCCCAGATCGCGGCGTACGCCTGGGTGACCGACGCCTTCGGCCGTGGCGCTACCGGCGTGAGCGCCGCGCGCGAGTTCATGCTCTGGGTGCACGTCGCAAGCTGCGTCCTGGTCTACCTGTTCGCCCGCCGGCTGGACGTGCGCCGACCGTACGCGGTGACGGCCGTCGCGCTGTTCTCGCTGTCACCGCTGGCGCTCTGGTCCCAGCGGATGGTGTTCCTTGACAACATCATGGTGATGTGGCTGTTAGCGGCGTTGGTCGTGGCCGCGACGCCCAGACGGCGAGTGTGGACTGCCGTGCTGGCGGGACTTGCGGTAAGCGTCGCGTTCTGGTCCAAGGAATCCGCTCTGGTGTTCCTGCCCGGCGTCTACCTGATGGTGTGGACCAACCACCGGCGGCGCAACCTGCGCGCCGCGAGCCTCGGCTTCACCGCCGCGGCCGTGGCGGGCCCCGGGGCGTTCGTGGTGTTCGCGGCTGCTCGTGGCGAGCTGCACCAGTTGCGCCGGGCGGTCGAGTTCCAGCTGTTCACCCGGCAGCCCAGCGGCAGTGTGCTCGACCGCGGCAGCTCGGCGTGGAACCTGGTCGGCTTCTGGCTCGGGCTCGATGCGATCCTGCTCGCCGCCGGCCTCGCGGCGGCGGTCGCCGGGCTGCTGGTGCCTCGGCTTCGGGTGCCGAGCGTGCTGCTGGTGAGCCAGGCGCTGCTCCTGCTCCGGGAGGGGTACCTGCCGTACCCGTACGTCGTCGGGATGTTGCCGTTTGCCGCGCTCTGCGCGGCGGGGTTGGCCGACCACCTTCATCCCCGGCCCGGGCCTGCCACCAGGCCTGCCACCACAACCGCCCGTCTTCGCCTCGCGGCGGTGGCCTCGGTCGTCGTGGCCGGGCTGGCGGTGCTGCCGTGGCAGTGGGGACCGGTCCTGGTCGACGCGGCCACCCGGGACGACAGCCTCCCGAGCCGGGAGGCGTCCGCCTGGTACCTCGACCACGTCCCCCCTGGCCGGGTGACGATCACGAACGATTACGCGTGGCTCGACCTGCTACGCGGGGGTACCAGGCCGATCTGGCACTGGAAGATCAACGACCAGGCCGTGCGGGCGAGCCTCCCGAACGGCTGGCGCGACGTCGACTACGTCATCCTCGACGCCTGGATGGCCGAACCGGCGACGTTGCACCGGCTCCCGCTGCTGGCCGGCGCGCTGGCCCATGGCGTCAAGATGGCTTCGTTCGGCGCCGGCCCGACAAAGGTGACGATCTACCGGGTCGTCCCGGTCGTCGAGACGCCGGGTGGCGCAGCCCGTGTGGGCCGAGTGGGGATGCGCCATTGACGGGCCTGGAGTTGAGCGGCCCACATTCGTGCGTACCGTCCGCTCGGGTCGGCGAGCAGATCGGCGTGCGTGCCGCGTTGAACGATCCGTCCGCCGTCGAGCACGATGATCTGGTTCGCGGCCGCGATGGTGGACAGGCGGTGGGCGATGACGAGTACGGTCTTGCCGGCTATCAGGGTGTCGATGGCCTGCTGGACCGCGACCTCGGATTCGGTGTCCAAGGCGGCGGTCGGTTCGTCGAGCAGGATAACCGGCGCGTCCTTGAGGATGGCCCGGGCAATGGAGATCCGCTGCCGCTCGCCGCCGGACAGCGTCGAGCCGATCTCGCCGATAAGGGTGTCGTAGCCGCGCGGGAGCCTGGTGATGAAGGTGTGCGCGTTGGCGGCACGCGCGGCGGCCTCAATGTCGGCGTCAGAGGCGTCGGGACGGCTCATCGCGATGTTGGCCCGGATGGTGTCGTCGAAGAGGTAGACGTCCTGGAAGACGATGGCGATGTGGCGCAGGAGCTCCGCCGGTTCCAGCGTGCGCACGTCGACTCCGCCCAGCCGCACGACGCCCGCCTGCGGATCGGCGAAGCGGCTGATCAGCTTGGTCACGGTGGTCTTGCCCGAACCGGATGGTCCGACCAGTGCGGTCAGGCTGCGCTCGGGCACGACCAGGTCGATGTCTTTCAGCGCGGGCGCGGCATGTCCGTCGTAGGAGAACGTGACCTCCTCGAAACGGACGTCGAATCCCGCCGGTTGTCGACCACCGGGCTTCACCGGCAGCGACGGGGTGTTCAGCACGTCCCCCAGCCGGCTCAGCGCGGCATCGGAGATCTCGAACAGTTTGGCCATCACCGACGCCATGCTCAGCGGCTCGGCGAACCGGGCCGCGGTCACGATGACGGCCACCAGCAGCGGCGCCGGCATCCGCGCGTCGAGAACCAGGGCTGCGCCGACGCTGACCAGCGCGACGAGCGCGATCTGGACCAGCAACTGGATGCCCGCCACCGGGACGGAGGCCGACCGGTTCGCCGTCGCCTGTGCCTCGTGCTGCCGCGCAAGTACGCCTGCCAGGCTCGGCGCATCGGCTCCGGCCTGCCCAGTGGCCTTGAAGACCGGCAGGCCCTGGACGTACTCCACAATCCGGCTCGAGGTGTCGGCGTCGGCTTCGTCGGCCGCCCGGAACCCGGCGCCCGAGCGCCGCTGTACAGCGCGCGCCAGGGGGACCGCTGCCGCCGTCGCCGCGGCGAGAACCCCGCCCAGCCGCCAGTCCAGGACCACCACGATCACGCCGAGCACCGCGGGGACGGTGATGATCTGTACGAACAGCGTGGACAGGGACGAGATCGCGGTGGCTGCGCTCACCACGTTGCCCCCGACGACGGTGGTCAGGTCACCGGCGGCGCGACGAGCCAGGTCCTGTTGTGGCATGGCTCGAAGCGTCGTGCCGAGCCGCAGCCTGAGGTCCTCGGTGACCAGGTGCCAGTAGTCGTAGGTGAAACTCATCTCGCGCACGCGCAACGCCGCCTCGGTGACCACCAGGGCGGCGAGCACGCCGGTCCACGCCCACGCCCGCTCCGTGCGCACCGGCGTCCGGCACAGTTCGGCGAGCAGCGGGATGAATACGACGTAGGCGCAGGACTGGACCGCGGTGGCCGCGAAGGAGATACGCAACGTCGCGCGGAACTGGTCGGCGTAGGGGCCCGCCGCCGTGAGCATCAGACGCAGGATCCGCCTCATCGGGCCCGCTCGGACTCTCGGGCGCCGGGAATGCTGGGAGTACCTGGAGTGCTGGGAGTACCGGTGAGGCCCCAGCTCATTGCCTGCTCGTGGTGGGCCCAGAGGCTGGCGTAGCGGCCCCCTGCCGCGACGAGGTCGGCGTGCCGCCCGCATTCGGCGACCCGCCCCCGGTCGAGCACCACGATCTGGTCGACGTCGACGACGGTGGCGAGCCGGTGGGCGATGACGAGCACGGTTCGTCCGCGGGTGAGCCGGATGATGGCGGCCTGGATCGCGGCCTCGTTTTCCGGGTCCGCGAAGGCGGTGGCTTCGTCGAGAACGACGATCGGCGCCCGGGACAGGATCGCTCGGGCGATGGTGATGCGCTGTCGTTGGCCGCCGGAGAGCTGTCCGCCGCGCTCCCCGACCTGAGTGTCGTAGCCGTCGGGCAACTCAGTGGTGATGAACTCGTGTGCGGCGGCGGCCTCGGCGGCGGCACGTACCTCGTCATCACTGGCTTCAGGCCGGGCCAGTCGGATGTTCTCGGCCACGGTGCCGGCCATCAGGAACGGTTCCTGGGACACCAGCGTGACGTGTCTCAAAAGTACCTCGCTGCGTAGCTGGCGGACGTCGACGCCGCCGACGCGGACCGAGCCGGACTCGACGTCGTAGAAGCGGGGGATCAGGCGGGCCACCGTGGATTTCCCGGACCCGGACGGTCCGACCAGGGCGCAGACCGTGCCCGCTGGAATGTCGATGTCGACGCCGTCCAGCGCCGGTTCGTCCCGGTCGGCCGAGTAGCGGAAACGGACCGCGGTGAGCGAGACGGCGGAGCCGACCGGTTCCCGCGGGCCGTCGGGCTCGGGCAGCGCCGATATCGCCAGGATGTCGGCGATCCGGAGCGCACCGGCCTTCGAGTCATTGATGTAATTCGCCAGGTGCATCAACGGTGCGATCGCCTCCACCGGCATCGTGCCGATCAGCAGGGCGACCACCAGCTCGGTGGCCGAGATCCAGCCCGCCGCCAGCATGGGAGTCCCGGCGGCCGCCACGATCAGCAAGGTCGGGAGCGGCACAATAAAAAGCCGGCTCAGGATACCTGAAACGCGGGTGGTGGCCATCCAGGCTGCGGTCGTTGCGGTGAAGGCCCGTACCGCCGCCGAAAACCGCCGGAACGACACCCGGCCGTCGTCGAACGTGCGCACCACCGGCATTCCCTGGACGAACTCGACCACGGCGGCGTTGACGTCCTCGTTCGCCTGGCTGTACCGCTCCCGCTGCGTGGCGTAGTCCCGGGTCAGCAACGACAGGCACACCATCGCGACCGGCACGATGACCAGCACGGCCAGCAGCAACCGCCACTGCACCACACCGAGCGCCACCAACGCGACGATCGGCGCGGTGACGCCGGGACCGATGAACGGAAGGGCGTCGGCGACCACGTTGTGCAGCGCCGCGACGTCGTCCTGCATGACCTTCTTGATCCGCCCGGAGCCCAGCCGCTGCACCTCGCCCAGCGGCATGCGCGCCAGCGCCGCGGCCAGCCGCCGGCGCAACGCGACCTCAAGCTCGTAGCTGGCCTGATGGGCTTCGTAGTCGGCCAGCCACCTGCCCGCGAACGACATCACCAGAGCCACCAGCGCGCCGCCGGCCCACCAGGTGACCTCGGTACCCGACGGGTGGCGGGAGAGAACCTCTCCTACCGCGAACGCCACGCACACGTACCCCGCCACTCCAGCAACACCACCGAGCATGCCGGACAGGGCGGCGCGGACCAGCCGTCCGCGGGCTGGCGGGCACAGCTTCACCAGGTCCACGACCTGCCGTAGCGCTCCCGGGGAGGCGCCGGCACTGGTACCAGTAGCAGTGCTGGTAGCGGTGCCGGTGCCGGTGCCGGTGCCGGTGCCGGTGCCGGTGCCGGCCAGGGTTCCGGTCGGTCTTCTCCGAAGCGTCATGCTCGGATCCTGGCAGAGGGCTCGGCAATCTCCCGGGCCTCCTGGACGGTTTCCCGGGCCTCCTGGACGGGAGGCCCCGCCCGCAATCCCACCGCCCGGCGGTGGCCGGTCTGATCAGGCCCGGCCGGTACGACGTGCGGCGCAACACTGCTCAGCTTTTCACAGGTCTCCTCGTACTCCCGCGGCGGCTGGGAGGCCGCGACGACGCCCGCGCCAGCGCGCAGCCAGGCCCGGCCGTCGCGTTGGTAGACGGCCCGCAGGACCAGCGCCGCGTCCAGCGCGCCGTCCGACCCGGCCATCAGCACCGCCCCCGCGTACAGGCCGCGCGGCACCTCCTCCAGAGCGGCGATCAGGCGGTAGGCCGCCGGTTTGGGGATGCCGGATGCGGTCACGGACGGGAACACCGCGGCGAGCGCATCCCAGGCCCCCCGCTGCGGCGGCAGAAGCGTGTCCACCCGGGACGCCAGGTGCTGCACGCTGCCGCGCGCCTTCACCGTCAGGAAGTCGCTGACCCGGGTCGATCCCGGCTGCCCCACGCGGTCCAGTTCGTCGAAGGCGAGCTTCACCGAGATCGCGTGCTCGAACACCTCCTTGGCGTCGCCCAGCAGCGCTGTGCGTAGCGCACGGTCGGCGGCCGGGTCGCCGGTACGGGCGCGGGTGCCGGCCAGCGGCTGGGTCGAGGCCGCGCGATGGGCGTCGACCTCGACAACGGTCTCCGGGCTGAATCCCGTGGCCTGCCAGCCACCGAGGTCGAGCAGGAAGGACCGAGCGGGGGTGTTCCGGGAACGGCCCCCCAGGTAGGTGGCACACAGGTCGACCTGGAACGGGATGGGGACCGCGCGGGACAGGATGACTTTCTGCAGATCTCCCTGCCGGATCCGCTCGACCGCGTGCGCGACGCCGTCCAGGTAGGACTGGCGCCCGACGCGGATGTCAATCGAGGCCGGGGGCCGCCGGATTCGCGCCACGGGTTCACGGACCAGGGTCCGCACGGCCTCGAGCACGGCCTCGTCGACGCTACGGATCAGCACCCGGTGGTCCGCCACCTGCACTTCGACACCTGGCACGATCAAGTGCGCCAACGGCTCGGACGGCTGCCGCTGGGCGCCGCCAGGCCACTGGGCGGCGAGTTCGAAGCAGGCCCAGCCGTAGGCGTTCCAGCCAGCGACGGGCGAACGTCCCAGCGCGGCCCGCACCGCCTGCCATGGCGTGCCCGCCCAGGGCTCGACGACCTCCCGGCCGGCGAACCGGCTACGTACCCTAAGCGGGTCCACGAGCACCTCGTACAGCGGATTCCCACCGACATACCACCGCCGGTCCCGCTCGTACACCACGTAGTTCGCGAGCACGCCGGAGGCGGTCAGATCCGCGATCACGGTGAGCGGGTCTACCGGCCCGTCGACGAAGGCCTCTCGATAACAGTCCACGACGGGTCTCCTCAGGATGAGCGGGGAAGGCTGACACCGGTACCCGAGTGGCGCCAGGTCTGCAGCGGCGCGGCAATGTGCTCGGCCACCTGGCGGACGTGGGGCGGGTTCATGCAGCTGAAGTGGTTGCCCTCGACGTCGGTCACGTTGAACTCGCCGAGGCAGATCTCCCGCCAGAAGGCCAGCGTCTCCTCGTCCATTCCGGGCGCGAATCCCGATGCCCCGCGGGGGCGCAGGAAACGGATGTCGCCCGCATAGACAGTGGGTCGGAAGCGGGCCGCGAGGAAGCTCTGCCGGAACACCCGGAACATCCCGGACACCAGCTCCGGCACCATCTCCTGGCCGCCAAGCGCGGAGGCGGCCCGGGCGTAGCGGGTGAACCGGTCGTCCTGGCTGTGCCCGCCGAGCCGCCGGAAAAAGTCCGCAATCCCGTCCAGCTGCGGATCTCCGCCGACCGTCGCCAACGAGCCCGCGGGAACCCGTCCGCCGTTGTCGTCAATCACCTTCATGAAGGCATGGATCGCGGCGTCGGCGTCGACGGGACCGAAGCCGATCTGTTCCAGCGAGATGTTCAGGTTGGGAACGAAGAGCGTCTCGATCATCAGGTCCTCGTCGACGTCGACCAGGACCGGGTGGCTGCTGGTCAGGACGAGGTCGACCACCTCGATGCCGCGTTCGTCCAGGCGGCGGGCCACCTCGATGGCGTAGAGGCCGCCGAGGCAGTAGCCGATCAGCTGAAGGCTGCGGTATCCCCGCGCGAGGAGACACTCGGCGTAGTCGTCGGCCAGCCGTTCGACGACCTCCGCCGGGTCGAGTGCGCAGTACACGTCGGTGTCGTCGATGACGATCCCGATCACCGGGCCGAGGTCCTGGGCGACCAGTTCCTTCGCCAGCGGCCGGAAGCACTCCATGGTGCCCAGGCCGGCGTGGAACATCACCCGTGCCGGCCCGTCGCTCGCCAGGTCGAACGGGACGAGCACCGCGTTGCTGGCGTAGGTCCGCCGACCGCCGGGTTGGCCATCAACGCCAGGTTGGCCATCAACGCCAGGTTGGCCATCAACGCCAGGTTGGCCGTCAACGCCAGGTTGGCCGTCAACGGCGGCCCGCCGCGCCCGCGCCCGCAGGAAGCGCGCGAGCGCGGCGATCGTGGGTTCGTTGAGCATGTGCCGCAGGATCGCGTCGAAGGGGACGGCAGCGGCTTCGGGCACTTCCTCGCGCAGGCGGCCGGCCATCCGCGCCATGATCAGCGAGTCGGCGCCCCGGTCGAAGAAGCTCTCGCGGCGACCGATCCGCTCGATGGCGAGCGCTCCCGCCCACAGGCCGGCGAGCGTGGCCTCGAATGCGTCGGCGGGCTCGTCGACCACGGCCGGAGGCGAGGCGGCCCTCGACGTCGGCCGCCACCCCTGCACCCGGCGCCTGTCGATCTTGCCGTTGTCGGTGAGCGGGAGCGCGTCGACGACCTGGAGCTGCGATGGGAGCATGTGTTCGGGCAGCCGGGTGGCGAGGAACCGGCGCAGCTCGTCCTGGGTCACTGGCACCCGGTCGGTCTTCATCCGGGCCGCGAACAGGTGCACCTGCTGCGGGGCCAGGCCGTGGTCGTCCTCGGGCAGGCACAGCACCCGCTCGGCGCCGGCCCGCTCCAGCAGGCCGATCCACTGGTCCCGGTCCAGATAAGACGGTCCCGCGGTGCGGACCTGGTCTTCGGGCGGGGTCATCATGAACGCCTGCGATGCCAGGATCCAGGGGTGCTCACGGGTCGGCTCGGTGATGACCAGCCAGCCTCCCGCGGCCACCACCTCGGTCAGGCCGGTCAGCGCCGCGGAGATGTCCCGGGCGTTCTCCAGCACGCCGGCAGCGAGCACCACGTCGAAGGCGTTGGGTGCGATGCCCTGGGCGCGGTAGTCGGTGTCCACGTCGAACACGCCGAACCGGATCCCGGGGTACCCGCCGAACCGGGTGCGGGCCTCGGGCAGGAAGAACGGCGACACATCGGTGAACAGGTACTCGACGTCGAACCCGGCCAGCACGTCGAGGACGCCTTCGGTGGTGCCCCCGGTACCCGCACCCACCTCCAGCACGCGCAGCGGCCGGTTGGCCTCGTCCGATGGCCGGCCGGTGGAGCCTTCGGCGGCGATGCGGTGGAGTACCGTGCTCACCGCCCGGTTGAGGTAGCGGGCCATGGCGTTGCCGCGGTAGAGGGAGTGCGCGGTGTCGAACCGTCCGTCCGGGAACAGCAGCGCGACCGGGTCCTGCCGTCCGGTCAGCAGCTCGGGCAGGGCCTCGGCGTTGCGCCGCAGATAGCTGACGAACTCGGCGGAGGCCAGTCCGGTCCACGCGGTCTGCGCGTCATGCCAGCGCAGGCTCACCGTGTCCTTGTCGACGTCCTCGTTGACGTCCTCGTCGACGAGGCGCCGGCAGGTGAACCGGCCGCTGGCCGGATCTACCTCCAGGTAGCCGGCCCGGGCCAGCACGTCGAGCCACCGCCGCAGCAGCCAGTGGTGGCGGGGATCGACCTCCCCCGCCGGCCGAGTGCCGACGAGCAAGAGTAGACGGAAACGTCCGCAGTGCAGGGGTTTCCGCGTCGCGGACAAGTGATCGCGAGAGCTGCCGAGTGGCGAAAAGCGGGACCGGTGTCCGCACCATGTCCGCACCAGAATGATCAAAACTGGCAGTTCTGATCGCGAGGCCGCGCCCGGGACTCTTATCACGCTCGGTCATCTTCGGGGGCGTCGGGAGCCGACACACTCCCCCGGCGTCCCTACCAGCGTGACCAGCCACCGGACGCGGCGATCCGCCACTGGTCAACAACGAAACCTTCGCCGAGGTCGGACAGTTCCACGCGAGGCCTGACCGGACTGCAACGGCCACGTCGTCGCATGGCCGGTAGGAGGGGCACAAGGGCCGACCAGGGGACGGCCGGCCGAGCGACGACGTGCGTCAACAACAGTGACGTCAGAATTCCTCTGGGACATCGATCTCGTGGATCGTGGCGTCGCCGGGACGGGGGTCACGCCCCAGGACGAGCCGACGATGGTCCCGGCCATGCGCGACGCAGGTAGGTAGCCGCAGGTCATCGTCCACAAATGATCGGTCGCCGGGCAGAGGACTGTCATGTGGCACGGAGCCGAACGGCTGGTCTCGATCAGCCGTAGCCGGGCCGGTTGCTGTACTTCCGTGCTGTACCGTCGGTGCCCCTGTGTGGTGCGACGGCCCGACCCACGCGGGGGCGGGTGGCCGTCCGACGCACCCGCCGAGCACGGCATGATTGGACCACTGCCATCACGACGAAGGATCCCATCCGCCTGTGATCACACAGACCGACCTTGAGTCGCGGTTGTGGGCTGCGGCCAACGCACTCCGCGGCCCCGTCGACGCGGCCGACTACAAGACCTACGTGTTCCCGATGCTGTTCTGGAAGTGGATCAGTGACGCGTGGGACTACGAACACAGGCTGGCGGTCAAGGAGTATGGCGGGGAGCTGACCGACGAGATCGAAGCCGACTTCCACCGCTTCGAGCTCCCGAAGAACACCCGCTGGTCGGTGGTCACCAAGACCCAGGTCAACCTCGGCGACGCTGTCGCGAGGGCGTTCCAGCGCATCGAGCAGGCCAACCCTAGGGCCCTTGCCCGGATCTTCGGCGACGCGTCTTGGGGCAATGAGGAGCGGCTGCCGCCCTCGGCGCTCCGCGGGCTGGTGAAGGCGTTCGACGACATCCCGCTCGACCCGTCCACGGTGAGCCACGACCTGCTCGGCGCCGGCTATGAGTACCTGCTCAAGAAGTTTGCCGACGTCTCCGGCCAGAAGGCCGGAGAGTTCTTCACCCCGCGTGAGGTGGTCAACCTCTTGGTCGCCATCCTGCGACCCGAGCCCGGCGAGTCGATCTACGATCCGGCCTGCGGCTCCGGCGGCATGCTGGTGGCCACCATCAACCAGGTGCGCGAGTTCGGCCAGGACCACCGCACCCTGCGTCTATACGGCCAGGAGGTCAACCTGACCACCTCGGCGATCGCGAAGATGAACCTCTTCCTCCACGAGATCGAGGACTTCGAGATCAAGCGCGGCGACACCCTGCGCAAGCCGCTCTTCAAGGAGCCCTCGGGCGCGCTGACCCAGTTCGACGTGGTCATCGCCAATCCCCCGTTCTCCAAGGATGGCTGGGGCGCCGACCAGTGGGCCTCCGATCCTCGTGCCGTCGGCGGCGTACCGCCGGCGAAGAACGGCGACTTCGCCTTCGTCCAGCACATGGTCGCCTCGATGAGGCCCGGCACCGGCCGCGTCGGTGTCGTCATGCCTCACGGCGTCCTCTTCCGCAGCAGCGCCGAGGCCAAGATCCGTCAGTCCCTGATCGAGCGCGACCTCCTCGAAGCCGTCGTCGGCCTCCCGCCGAACCTCTTCTACTCCACGACGATCCCGGCCTGTATCCTGGTCTTCCGCCACCAGAAGCCCGCCGACCGCAAGGACAAGGTCGTCTTCATCGACGGCTCCGAACGGTTCGCCAAGGGCAAGAACCAGAACACCATGTCGCACGACGACGTCAAAGTGCTCACCGAGGCGTACCGCGCCGGCCTCGCCCTCGACGGCCCCGACCTCAGCGCGTACGTCAACGTCGCCGACTTCGACGAGATCAAGGCCAACGGATTCGACCTCAACATCGGCCGCTACATCACCAAGACCGCCGAGGAGGCCGTCGACCTCGGCACTGCGCTGGTCGCGTATGCCGACGCCCGCGAGCAGCGGATCGCCGCCGAGGCAGCCATGTTCGAGCGGCTTGCCGCCGCTGGGATCGACCTGACTGCCTTCGGGGTGACGGATGGATGAGTCGCCGATGGTTCGTCTCGGTGACGTGACCCGTCAGATCCAGGATCAGGTCTCCGTCGAGGTCGACAGGTCCTACCCGCTGCTCGGCGTCAAGTGGTACGCCGAAGGGCCGTTCCTCCGCGAGACTGTCACGCACGAGACGTCGAAGGCGACGAGGTTCTACCGAGTCTCCGCAGGACAGTTTATCTACAACCGGCTCTTCGCTTGGAAGGGATCGTTCGGGCTGGTCGGCGACGACCTGGACGGCTCGTACGTCTCGAACGAGTTCCCCCTATTCGAGTGCGACCGCAAGCGACTGCTTCCCGAGTTCCTCATGCTGCACTTCCGCCAGCCCGGAGTCTGGGACTACATCGAGCGCGTCAGCACAGGCACCACGGCGAGCCGGAACCGTTGGAAGGATGCCCAGTTCAACGACTACTCCATCGCTCTGCCACCGCTGGCGGCGCAGCGCCGGATCGTCAACATCGTCGCGTCGATCGACCAGATGGCCATCAACCTCACTGCCGAGGCTTCTGCTGCTGGTACCCTTCTCGACATCTCCATCACCGAGGTGTTGGCAACTCTCCCGCATTCCAAGACGATGAGTGAGATCGCCAAGACGCGATCAGGGCCGTCCTATGCGGCGAGCGACGTGTCAGATTCTCCGACCGCCGACTCCGTTCCGGCAATCGGCATCCCCAACACCAGACCTGACGGCTCGATCGACCTGAGCACCGTGGGGCACGTCAGCGGACTGCCCGACTCCGTCTGGAAGGTCGACGAGACGAGCCTGATCCTCATCCGCACAAACGGGAATCGCGGCCGGATCGGCAACGTGTACCTCCCTCCGCAGGAAGCACATGGGCATGTGGTGAGCGCCTTCCAATTTCTTATGACGGTGTTCGACCCTGCCGACCGCGAGTACGTCTACTGGGCCCTCCGAGACTCGCGTATGCAGGCCGCAATGAGCGACGCCGCATCCGGTACCACCGGCCTCGGGAACCTTGCCGCGAGGTGGCTCAACAACGCTCAGATTCCATGGGCTGAGGACCCGGAGACGCGGCGAAACGCGGTGACCACGCTCCGCCATCAGCAAGCCGCTCTGACGGCGTCGCGCGATGAGTTGCGCGCTCTCACCACCTATCGCTCGGCGCTTGTCACCGCACTCCTCAATCAAGAGCTCAAGATCCCGGCGGCGTATGACCGGTTCTTGGAGGAGGTCGCGTAGACCATGGGCTGGAGCGAGGCTTCGACGATCCAAGCGGCTCTACTGGAGTGGGCGCAGGACGCCGGGTGGGAACACATACCCGGCGCCGATCTGCCGCGTGATGAGCATGAGGTCATAGTCGAGTGGTGGGTACGCGAGGCGCTGCTCCAGCACAATCCGGATCTGGTCGACGACGAGGAGTCGACTGGCATGGTAATCGCCGAGGTCAACCGGGTACTCCTGGACGCGACGAATGGCCTGGTCGCGACGAACGAGGCGTTGACGGTGATCCTGCGGGGGCAGCAGCCGTTCGTGACGGTGGCTGGGAAGCACGTGCCGCGGAGGTTCATCGACTTCGACGACCTGGAGGCCAACCGGCTCGTCGTGGCCGATGAGGTGACGATCAAGGGCGGGCGCGAGGCGCGGCGGTTCGACGTCGTCTACTACGTCAACGGGTTCCCGCTCGTGGTGGTGGAGACGAAGACGCCGGTGAAGCAGACGGTGTCGTGGTTCAACGCGGCGAAGGACATCCATGACGTCTACGAGGTGGAGTATCCGCAGTTCTTCGCGCCGAACGTGTTCAACGTGGCGACCGAGGGACTTGAGTTACGGATGGCGCCGGTGCGGGCCGAGCCGGATCCGGAGAGCGAGTTCTGGGCGCCGTGGGGTGAGACCGCTGGTGACCCGAACCTGTCCGGGCCGGCGCGTGTCGAACGGGATGCCCGGACGCTGCTGACGCCGGGGATGGTGCTGGCGATCCTGCGGGACTTCGCGATGTACCGGCATGCCCGGGATGCCTCGGAGCAGGATGTGAAGTTGCTGCCTCGCTATCCGCAGGTCGAGGCCGCGGTCGCGATCCATGACAAGGTGCTCGCCGGTTCCAGGAACGCCCAGGGTGGCGGCGGGCTGGTGTGGCATCACCAGGGGTCGGGCAAGACCGAGCTGATGGCGTTCACCGCCTCGCGGCTGCTGCGCGATGAGCGGGTCGGGGTGCCGACGGTGATTGTGATCGCGGACCGTAAGGACCTGGTGCGGCAGACCGCGGAGATGTTCCGTACCGCCGGGATGCCGGCGCTTGAGGTGCCGAAGACCAAGCAGTCGTTGTGGACAGTGCTGAAGAAGGCCGGGCCGCGGGTGGTGGTGACCACGCCGCACAAGTTCGCCGAGGCCGGTCTCCTCACCGACCGGTCCAACATCATCGTGCTTGTCGACGAGGCGCACCGTTCCCAGGAGGGCAAGCTCGGTGACGCGTGGCGGGAGGCGGTGCCGAACGCGACGTTCTTCGGGATGACCGGCACCGCGGTCAAAGCCGGTGAGCGGGACACGTTCAAGCTCTTTGGTAACCCCGAGGATCCCGATCTGGTGCTGTCGCGGTACACGATGGAGCACTCGATCGCCGACGGGTTCACCAAGCCCGTCATCGTCGAAGGCCGGTCGGTGAAGTTCGAGCTGAGCAAGGAGCAGCTCGATGAGGCGTTCGAGGAGCTCGCCGACGACGAAGGGCTCGACGACGAGGCCAAGGAGTTCCTCTCCGGCAAGGCCAGCCATATCGCCACCATCCTGAAGAATCCCGAGCGGGTCGCCTCGGTCTGCGGCGACATCGTCGACCACTACCTCACCTACGTGGCTCCGCTCGGGCAGAAGGCTCAGGTCGTGGCGTACAACCAGGAGCTGGTGGTGGCGTACGCGGCCGCGATCCAGGCCGAACTGAAACGCCGCGCCGCGGCGATGACGATGCCGGACGGGTCCAGTGTCGCGCGTGAGGTCGGCGTGGTGATGCATGTGGAAAACTCCAAGAGCACCCCGTCGGGGTACAGGAAGTACCTGCTCTCCGACGAGGCCGAGGAAGGGCTCAAGCGGCGCTTCAAGAAGGTCGACGACCCGCTCTCGTTCGTGGTCGTCACCGCGAAGTGGATGACCGGGTTCAACGCGCCGATCGAGGGCGTGCTCTACCTCGACAAGCCGCTCAAGGCGGCCAACCTGTTCCAGACCATCACCCGGCCCAACCGGCCGTGGAAGAACCCGCTGACCGGGCAACGCAAGGAATACGGCCGGGTCGTCGACTACATCGGGCTGGCCAAGGCCATCGGCGACGCGCTGCTTGGCCCCAAGGCGAAGGACGGGACTGAGCCCGAGAAGCCGACCGTGCACGACATGGCCAGCCTGGTCGGGCGGTTCATGACCGACATGACCGTGCTCACCTCGCTCTTCGACGGGATCGACACGCGTGATGCGTCGTTCACCGCGTTGGCCGAGGCGCATGAGCGGATCCCGGCCGACAGCGAGGCGCGGACCACGTTCGTGGAGACGTTCACCGCGGTGCAGCGGATCTGGGAGTTCCTCGATCCCAACCCGATGCTGGCGCCGTTCCAGGGCACGTATCTGTGGCTGGCGAAGCTGTACATGTCGATCCAGCCCAAGGGACTCGACAAGGGACTGCTGTGGGCCAAGCTCGGCGCGAAGACCGAGGCGCTGATCCACGCCCACATGGGTGACATCTCGGTGAAGCCGCTGGCTTCTCGGAACGTCACCCTGGACGCGGCCGGGATCGCGCTGATCAAGAAGATCGCCCAGTCGCTCCAGGTACCGCTGTCCGTGCCCGACCCGAAAGCTCCCGGGCAGATCGTGGAGGAGATCCTCGACTCCATCGAGGCCCGGCTCAAGCGCCGTCTCGGCCAGGACACCGACTCCGCAGGCTACAAGAGCTTGGCCGAGCGGATCGAGAAGCTGCGGCTGCGCGCCATCTCCTCGGTCGAGGAGTCGCTGCAGTTCCTGGAGGACGCGCTCCAGGTCGCCCGCGACGTCGTCGCTGCCGATCGCGCGGCCGAGGAAGGCACGCTCGCCGACGGCGAGCGTCTCTACGACCCGAAGATCGGAGCACTCACACAGATCGTCGAGCAGAACACCCCTGCCGGTCTGCACAAGATCGTGCCCGACATCGTCGACCGGATCGATCGGATCGTCCTTGAGGTCTCCTACACCGGCTGGACCAGCTCCGACCGCGGCGACCGGGAGGTGCGCAAGGCCATCCGCTCCACACTCAAGGACTTCAGCCTGCCGGTCACTGGCGTGCTCTTCGACAAGACCTACGACTACGTGAAGAAGAACTACTGACGGGCTGACGAGTCGGAGATTTGAGGTCAGACCGGCGGGTTGGCCGGCGGCGCCATCGCCGTCAGATCCCGCCCACCAGAGTAAACGGACTTTATGGTAGCGGAGGGTGCGCTGGTAGGCGCCGGAAAGGTGTTGAGAGCCGTGGTCCGAGTGGAAAACCGCTCCGGATTCCAGTCGGGTCCCGGCCATGGTGAACGCGTCAATGATCAGTTCGGTGCGCATGTGGTCTGCCATCGACCCTCCGATGACTTTCCGGGAGTAGCAGTCGATCTCGACTTTCGTGGTTATGCGGCGTCGGTTTCCCAGGCCAGGCGAAGGGTATGGATGTCGGCTGTTCGGGGTGTGGTCTGATATTTGGTGGTGATGAGGACGCGGCGGAGCTTGGTGGCTCTCCGCAGTAGACCAGAAGTTGTAGTTGTCTGACTAAGTGGTTAGGGCTGGAAGTTCCTCGGGGGTACGCCGACACACGGAGAAGACACCCGAGAAAGGGAAGGTCGGGCAATGCTGCCGGACTGCACACCGTGGCCGGATGACGTCAGCGAGGCGTACCGGCGAGCCGGTTACTGGCGAGGCGAGTCACTTGGTGCTCTGCTGCGCGCCTCGGCGACCGCCCACCCGCTGCGCACCGCGCTGGTATCGGGCCGGGACAGGTACAGCTACCTGGATCTCGACACCAGGGCGGACCGGCTGGCGGCCGGGCTGCTGCGCCTCGGCCTCCACCGCGGGGAACGGGTGGTCGTGCAGCTACCCAACGTCGCGGACTTCGCCGTGCTGTGCTTCGCGCTGTTCCGCCTCGGCGCGCTGCCGGTGTTCGCGCTGCCCGCGCACCGGGACAGCGAGATCGGCTACCTGTGCGAGCTGACCGAGGCAGCCGCGTATGTGATCCCCGACCGGGTTGCCGGCTACGACTACCGGCCGCTGGCCCGCAGGATGCTGCGCCGTGCGCCCGCCTTGCGGGAGGTGCTTGTGCTGGGTGAGGCCGAGGAGTTCACTGCGCTGTCCGATCTCTCGGACGAGCCTTGTGCACTGCCCGAGGCCCGCGCGGACGAGGTCGCGCTGTTCCTGCTCTCCGGCGGGACGACCGGCACCCCGAAGCTCATCCCCCGCACCCACGACGACTACGCCTACAATCTGCGGGCCAGCGCCGAACGGTGCCGCTTCGGCCCGGCCACGGTCTACCTCGCGGCCCTGCCGGTAGCCCACAATTTCCCGTTGGCCTGCCCCGGCATCCTCGGCACTCTCTACGCCGGCGGGGCCGTCGTGTTCGCCGCGACCCCGAGCCCCGATGAAACCTTCCCGCTGATCGAACGGGAACGGGTGACCGCAACGGCACTGGTTCCCGCGCTCGCCCTGCTCTGGGCGGACGCCCGCGAATGGATGAAGGACGAAGACCTGTCAAGCCTACGGCTGCTCCAGGTCGGCGGCGCGAAGCTCGGTGCCGAAGGTGCCCGGCGCGTCCGGTCGAGGCTCGGCGCTCCGCTGCAACAGGTCTTCGGGATGGCCGAGGGTCTGCTTACCTACACCGGCGTCGACGACCCCCCGGATCTCGCCGATGGCACCGAGGGACGACCGCTGTCGCCGGCCGACGAACTGCGCATCGTCAACGAGGAGGGCAATCACGTCGCCGATGGCGCGGTCGGTGAACTGCTCGTGCGCGGGCCCTACACGATCCGCGGCTACTACCGGGCGCCCGAACACAACGCCCGAGCCTTCACGCCCGACGGCTACTACCGTTCCGGCGATCTCGTACGCCGCCTGCCCGGCGGCCACCTGGTTGTGGAGGGCCGGCTCAAGGACGTGATCAACCGGGCCGGAGACAAGGTCTCCGCGGAGGAGGTCGAAGACCACCTGCGCGCCCACCCTGGTGTCGCGGGCGTCGCCATCGTGCCCGTCGCCGACGCCGCGCTGGGGGAACGCTCCTGCGCCTGCATCATCGCATCCGGTCAACCGCCGCGGCTGAGCGAGCTCACGGCCTTCCTGCGCGACCGGGGACTCGCCGCGTACAAGCTGCCCGACCAGCTCCAGGTCGTCGACGCGTTCCCGCTGACCCCGGTCGGGAAGATCAACAAACGTGCTCTCGCCGCACTGATTCCCGATGCGACAACCGTTGCCAGTACCGATAGCGATTGTTGAGATACACACAGGCACGACCCATGAATAAATGCTAATGTATGCACGTGGCTGACGCGATCTCACCGGACGCCCTGGAGGCGGCCAGCGGGCTGCTGCGCGCGCTAGCCTCCCCGGTGCGGCTCGCCATGATCGCCGAGTTGGCGGACGGTCCGCGCTGCGTCCACGAGATCGTCGCCGCAGTCGGGGTCAGTCAGCCGCTGGTCTCCCAGCACCTTCGGGTCCTGCGGGGAGCGGGCCTGGTGGCATCGGCGCGCCGAGGACGCGAGATTGCCTACCGGCTGACCGACGACCACGTCGCGCACATCGTGCGCGACGCCCTCACCCACGTACAGGAGGAAACCCCATGACCACGACCACCCACCTGCCCCACCACACCGCCGAGGAGCACGCCCACGCCGAGGGCTGCGGGCACGTGGCGGTCCCGCACGCCGACCACGTCGACTACGTCCACGACGGGCATCTGCACCGCGTGCACGAGGACCACGCCGACGACTGCGAACCCGCCGGCCACAGCGAGCACGCCGAGCATGCGCACCACCACGCGGCGGGATGTGGGCACGTCGCCGTTCCGCACCACGACCACGTCGACTACGTCCACGACGGCCACCGGCACGCCGCCCACGACGGTCACTGGGACGAACACTGAGGTCACTGAAACAAACGCTGAGCAGATCCCGGTCCCTCGACACCTCTGGCAGGGTGGCGCTCATGACGACAGTCAGGCGCTGCGCCCGGCGGAGGGACCGGGCTACTCCGGGTAGTCGGCTGGGACGGCGGCTGACGCCGTCCCATCTTCGCCTTCGCCGAGCAGGCGCCGGCCCTGCAGGGTGAACAGCAGGGCGAAGGAGGGACCGGCGAGGAGCACAGTGGCGATGAAGAACACGACGATCAGCGCGACGAGGGTGGCGTGCGGCCCGCCCGCGTTGGTCAGGGTCACCCCGGTACCGGGCAGCAGCACCGGATACTGGGCCACGCCCCATCCCCACACGACGGCGGCGACCCCGAACGCGACGATGATGAAGACCGAGGTCGGTCTTCGCGCCAGCGGCAGCCACCCGCTCGGCCGGCCGGCTCGTGCTGACACCCTTGTAGTCGGGACGCGGCATCCCGCACACCACCCCGTCGACCAGGACGAGGTAGCCCGTCTTGGTCCGCTCTAGCTCGTAGCCGGCATCCGGCGCCATGGCCGCGATGGTGGCCACCGCTTCGTCCAACGGCGACAGGTCGCGCTCCGGTTTGCGTCGCCGCGCTCCGGTTCTCGGCGTCCGGTCTAGTAGCATGCAGGACACTAGAATGATCGAGAATTCCGGCGAGCGTGAGGGGCCGCGAGTCAGCCGTCGGATGCCTGGAAGAACCCGCCAGTGCGACCGATCCGCGTCGTGTTCTCAGGCGGCGCGGACTCCCTCCGCCCGGCACTGATCTAAGAGCGCGGAATTGCGGAAGTGTGGGACAGCAGCGACGTCCCGCCCGTTCTCGCAGAGCCGAACGCGGACGACGAGAACGGCCGCGGGCTGCTGCTGGTCGACGCGCTCAGTCTGCGATGGTCCTGCTACCGCCCACGGACCGGCGGCAAGGTGGTGTGGGCTCAGCTTGCGGCAGGGACGCCCCCGGCGCATCGGCATGTCCGAACCGGCGGATCTGCGATGCCGACGCGGTCACCGGTCCTTGGACCGGCCGCCGCCTATCCCGCGCTATGCGGCCGAATGGCCGGCAGGCGTCACCCAGACTGCACCCAGACGGCACCCGTCGACTCTGCGGGTACGGTGATCCACGCCGGTCCGATCCCTATGAACGGAATCGTGCCCCGGGCAGCGACCCTCTCCACATCCCGCGACGCCAAATCATGGAAGGGTTGGCTAAAGAACCGCTTGTTCCAGCAGGTACGTACAGCGGCGGAAGAGTGGTCCGTCGTGGTGGATCGTCGTGGTGGACCGTCGCCACGATTGTTACTTCAACCGGAATGCCCGGGTAGTGGACAAGGCCGGGTCGCCGGGCCGAAGCCGCAGCTCCCCGAGCTCCGGTAACAGGACTGCTGCCGCGACCGTGCGCTCCCGCCGAATGTCGCCATTGCCGGGCACCCGGATGGGTGGGGCGGACAGCAACGCGAGGTGCTCCTCGGGCTCCTTCCCAAGAGTGGCGAGCGCCGCCGTGGCAGCCTCGAGCCGGCGGACGGAGGAGTTGCGGGCGAACACGTTGATCTCGTCGTGGGGAACGAAGTCGGGATGGAGGAAGTGGTTGGTGTGGACGGTCTGCGGCGCTTGCACGGTCCGTAGCTCGTCACCGAGGATCTCCACCCAGACCGCCTGGGTGGCATCGCAGAGAGTCAGCGACCGGGAGCTGGCCAGCCGCAGGCCGCGGAGGACGTCGAGTGCTTCCTCGACGCTCGCCGCTGTGTCGAGCAGGTGCCGGATCGCCAGGTACGGGGGCAGACCTGCCCGCCAGTCGCCACCCAGGACGAGGTTGAGCCCGACCGCGAGGCCGCGGCTGTTGAGGCCGAGGTACCCGAGCAGGCCACCGAAGCTCAGCACGAGCGAGCGGCCGATCGGCGAGGCCAGGTCGAGGACGGCGATCTGGTCTTCGAGGTCGCCGTTGAGGTCGACGGTCTGGGCGAGCAGCGGGCCGACGACCCGCGCGTAGGTGGTGCAGTCACCCGAGGTGGGGATCTTGGTGTAGCCGAGGATCTCGCGTCGAAGCTGGAGCAGCCAGGCCTCGTCCTCGTCCAGGCCCGCGCCGGACGCGAGCCCGGCGACCTCGGCCGCGAGCCGCGGTGTGGCGTGCTCGATCTCCGTACGGTACCGGGCGATCGTCGGACGGAGCCCGTCCAGCGTCACCGGGTCGGGCAGCAGCCGGCCGAGCCGGCAGACGTGGTCGTCCACGAACGACCGCAGCCGCCCCGCCAACGCCGCCCCGTGGGCCTTGCCCAGCTCCGACGGTTCCCCGTCCGCTCTGACCAGGACGGTCACGGGCGCACCTTCGGGTGCTCGGCGAGCGTCTTCTTCACGATCGGCCATTCCTCGGCCAGCACGCTGTAGTAGATCGCGTCGCGGCGGCGCCCGTCCGGCATGGGGTTGTAGCTGCGCAGCACCCCCTCCTCAACGGCGCCGATGTTGCGCAGGCCGCGCCGGGCCTGGGTGTTCAACACATCGGTCTTGAACTCCACCCGCAGCGCGCCCAGGCGCTCGAAGGCGTGCTCCAGCAGCAGGAACTTGGCCCACCGGTTGATCCCCGTGCCGCGGAAGTCACGGCCGAGCCACGACCAGCCGATCTCCAGCCGAGAGTCCGGCTCGGACAGGTTGCCATAGCTCATGCCGCCCGCGACCCGGCCGGTGCGCTTGTCGGTGACGACGAAGACACATCGCCGGCCGGCCCGATGGTCGGCGAGAGCGCCGTCGAAGAATGCCTCGAAGTCGGCGTCGGATGCCACTCGGGAGACGAAGTACCGCCAGATGCCCGGGTCGAAGGCGATCGCCCGCAGCGCTTCCCGGTCGGCCTCGGTGACGGGTGCGAGGCGGACGTGGTCGTTGTCCAGGACGGCCGGGCCGTCCGTGCGCCAGGCCACCGGTCAGGCCCCCGCTGGAGCGTGCCGGGACAGGATTTCCACACAGTCACGCAGGGTATGCATCCCGGCCAGATCGTCCTCGGTGAAATGGGCCATGTCGATGCCCGTGTCCCTGCACAGCGAGGTCAGGAACAGGACCTTGTTCAGCGAGGTCAGCCCGTAGGTACCGGTGAGGGCGGCAGCGGGCTCCAGGTCCTCGGGGGCGATGTCGATGGTCAGCACCGCGGCCAGGTTCTCCCGGACGGCGGTCTCGATGTCAGGCAGCACGGAGTCAGGCAGCATGGAGTCCCTTCCTCGGGTCGCCGAGCTGGCGCAGGTACACCGCTCGGATCTGCTTCCGCTTGGGTTTGTACTGAGATGTGAGCAGACCGTTGTCGATGCTGAACGGCTCGTCGGCCACCACGGCCCGGTGGATGTACTGGTCACCGCCGAGCGCCCGGTTGGTGGCCGCGAGCTGTGCGGAGATGGCGGCGGTGTCCGCCGGCACCGACGCCGGCGAGACGACCGCCACCAGCTCGGTCTGGGCCGGGCAGTAGAGCACGCACTCCGCGATGGCCGGGCTGGCCTTCAGGTGCTCCTCGATCTGCCTGACGATGATCTTCTTACCGTTGTCCAACACGATCGTGTCGTCGGCACGACCGAGAACGAACAGGAAGCCGTCGGCGTCGAGGTATCCGAGGTCACCGGTGCGCACGGTGCCGTCGGGGCCGAAGACCCGCTCGGAGTCGCCGGGCTCGCAGTAGGCGTACCGCCCGTTCACCGGGTACTCGGCACGGACGCTGATCACCCCGTCATCGTCGATGAGCACCTGCTTGCCCGGCAGCACCCGGCCTACGCTGCCCTCCCGGTGCGCGCCCGGGTGGTTCTTGGCCACGATGCACGTCTCGTTGAGGCCGTAGCCCTCGTAGATCGGCAGACCGAGCCGGTTGAAGAACGCGAGGGTGGCGGGATCGGCGGGCGCCGAGCCCGTCCAGAGGTAGCGGATGCGGTCGCCGAACAGGTCGCGGGCCACGTCGGCGAGGTCCCGGCCGGTGCGCTGGGCGCGGCGCTCGATCTGGCTGCGGGCACCTTCGAAGAAGCCGGGCACGCCCATGACGACGGTCGGCCGTACCTGGGTGAGTGCGACAAACGCCGCCTCGTAGGTGCAGACCGTGACGTCGTGGCCGTGCAGCAGCGCCGAATACACCCAGTAGCGCTGCTGAAGCAACGACAGCGGCAGGAACACCAGCAGATTGTCGCCGGGGCCGTGGCCGAACATGCCCTGGACGGCGTCCAGCGAGCTGTCGATGCTGCCGACGGTGGCGCCCAGGCCCTTGGGCGTGCCGGTGCTTCCCGAGGTGAACTTGATCGTGGTGACCTCGTCGGGGGCGTACCTGACCGGCGGCCGGGGCATGTCGGGCAGGTCGTCGGGCAGGTCGCCGGGCAGATCGTCGAGCAGCGCCGCGAGCTGCTCGACACCGGGCTCGCCGGACGGCCGGTCGGTGAACAGGAGGGAGAGGCCGTAGCGGTCCATGAGTTCGCGGGTGGGCGCGAACTTGCCCGGTTCCAGGCCGGCGGTCTCGACCTTGAGCCGCAGGGCGGCCAGGTCGAGCACCACCCACTCGAGGCTGTTGGCGGCGAGGATGCCGATCCGGTCGCCCGCACCGAGGCCGCGGGCGCGCAGCCTGGCCGCGACCAGGCCGGACAGTCGCCAGACCTCGGCGAGCGGGACCTCGCGGGTGCCGGCCAGCCTGGTGATGTACAGCGTCCCGCGGTCCGGGGTGGACGCCAGGAGTTTGTTGATCATGGCAGGCTCCTGCTGGTCGGGCGGAAGAACGTGGTGTGGGCGAGGGTGACCTTGCTGCCCGGCGGGATCAGCTCGACCGTGCTGGGCCACTGGTCGGGCGCCGGCTGGCCGAGGGCTTCGGCCAGCCGGACGGCGAAGCGCGGCATGACCGGCGCGGCGCCGTGCGCGAGCAGTGCGGCGGCGGCCAGCTCCAGTGCGGTGGCCGTGCGCACCTCGTCCGGCATGCCGCCGGCCCGCGCCAGCACGCGTTCCCGGCGGCTGAACCGGAGCGCGTCGGCCACCAGGGCGTCCAGTTCGGCGGCGGCCTGGTTGAGCGAGAACCCGCCGGGCCGCAGGCTGGCGGTGAGCGCCCCGAGCCGGGCAGCGAGCTGGCTGAGGAACCCGGCGTGCTCAGGGGTCCAGTTGCCGGCGTCGGGAGCCACCCCGCCGTAGTGGTCGGCCACGTGCTGGCCGAGGTCGTTCAGCCAGGCCTGCCAGGTACCGATCAGGGTGGTCGCGAGCGTGTGCTCGTAGGCGCCGGACTCGAAGTTCGTTCGCTCCGCCTCGGGGCGGCTGCGGGCGAGGAAGTAGCGCACGGCGTCCACGCTGCCGGCGTCGAGGATCTGCTTGCCCCAGATGGCGTGCCGGCGGCCGGTGGAGAACTTCAGGCCGTCGTAGAGGAAGAACTCGTTGACGTGGTAGTCGATGTCCGGCGTCCAGCCGGGCAGGGCGAGCTGGTAGAGCACCGGGTAGAGAATCGCGTGGTAAAAGCTGTTGTCGTAGCCGAAAAAGTGGACGATCTTCCAGTCGTCGGTCGGCTCGGCAGCCACCCAGTCCCGGCCGAGGCGCTCGCCGAGCTTCTGGATGCCGTGCAGGAAGCCGAAGGCCATCTCCGGCCATGCCCAGATCACCTGGCCGGCGCCGTTCGCCTCGTGCGGGGTGATGCCCCAGTCGCTGGGGTGGCTGACCGGGATGTCGACCCGCTCCCGGCGGAACAGTCGTGCGGCGAGCTCCCGTAGCCGGGCCGGGACGCGGCCCCGGCGGTGATGGTCGAGCACCGTGTCGGCGTGCTCATGCAGCGGCAGCACGTAGCGGCGGGCCGTGCCGGCAGTGGGTGCCTCGCCGGAGGGTCTGGCGACCGGATCAGCCAGGTCGACCACGGTGTTCGGCTCGCCGCACTCCTCGCAGATGTTGCCGCCGGTGACCTCACCGCAGCCGGGGCAGCCGCCGCGGACATCGACCTCGTAGAGGTATTGGCCGGTTTTCGGGTCGAACAGCGCGGGGCCGTCGCTCGGGGCGATCGCGCCGGAGTCGACCAGCCTGGTGAAGAAGTCCTTCAGCGCGGGGACGTAGCTGGGGTCGGCGTTCGTGACGGTGTACTGGTCGAGCGGGATGTCCATCAGTCGCAGGGTTTCCGCGATCTCGGCGCTGTAGTGCGCGGCTGTTTCGGCATTCGACCTGCCTTCCCGACGAGCGCAGTCGACCACGTAGGACTGGAAGTCGTCGCTGCCGGTCAGGTGCCAGATGTTGGCGCCGTTCATCCGTTGGAACCGGACGTAGGCGTCGGCACCCAGGTACGGGCCGGAGAGGTGGCCGAGGTGAAGGTCGCCGTTGGGGGTGGGCGGCGTCGAGAAGACGAACACCGGGCGGTCGCCGTGCTCACTGGTCACCGGGGTGGCCGAGGACACCGCGCGGGCGCCGTCGCGCCAGTACTGGGTGAGGAAGACCAGATCCTGATCCCCGGTGTTCTCCACGACGTGGGCCTCGAACGGCTCGAACAGGACGACGGTGCCCGGCGCGACCGGGTGGCGTCCGGAGCCCACGACGAACTCGCCGCGGCCGGCAACGATGACGATCAGCTCGGTTTCGTCGTGCCGGTGGTGCGCCGAGGCGACGCCCGGTGCGACCCGGCCCCAGGCGGCGCCGGTGCCCAGCCCGTCGACCGAGACCATGTCGATCCCGAATGCTTCGGAGAGTGCGGCGGCGCCAAAGCGATCGATGATCATGCGGTGTCCTTCTCGTCGAGCAGGTCGGCGGCTGCCGCGGCGATCGCGGGGGCCAGCCGGTAGCCGGAACCGCCCGCCGCGCCGGCGAACAGCACCCGGCCGTCGGCGGTGACCGGGCGCACGATCGGCGTACGGTCGGGGCTGTAGGCGTCGCAGAACACGCGGCCGGAGACACAGTACGGGCTGAGCTTCGGGGCGTAGCGCTCCAGGATCGCCCGGCCGCGGTCGAGGTCGTCGGCGGACAGCCCCCCGGTCAGCGCGTCCGGGGTGACGTCCCAGTCGGGTGAGGTGTAGCTGAACAGCCAGTGGCCGCGGTGGGCCAGCGGTAGCAGGAACGCGTCCTCGTCGTGGAAGACGGTCGTGCGGTCGTGCGGGGTGGCGGGTCGTTCGATGTGCAGGGCGACCACTTTCTTGATCCGGACGCCGAGCGGGGCAAGCAGCTCCGGCCAGGCCAGCCAGGGACCCGGCGCCAGCACGACGCGGCCGGCGGTGAGCCGGGCACCGGTGCTCAGCGTGAGGACGACGCCGTCCGGTGCGGACCCCACGGCGGTGACCGCGGTGCCCTCCCGGAACGCTGCGCGGCCGCGGAGCCGAGCGGCCAGGAGTTGGGTGAGCGCGCCGACGTCGGCGTAGTGGGCGCCGTCGCCGTCCCAGCCCTGGCCGGCCGGGCGCAGCCGCGCTTCGGGGAGGTAGTGCTCCCGGACGGCGGCTTCGTCGGTGCTGACCACGGTCAGGCCCACCGGGTGGATCGGCACCTGTGGGTCTCGCCGGCGCAGGTCCTCGTACCAGCGATGGCTGTAGGCGGCCAGCGCCCGCACCCGTGGGGTGGCACCGCGCGGGAAGTGCAGGCCGGCGGAGAACCGGGACACTCCGCCGCCAACCAGTCCCCTGTCGATCACCGTCACCCGCCGGTGGGGCGCGCGGGCCAGCGCCTCGGTGGCCACCAGGCAGCCGACCACTCCGGCACCGACCACCACGACGTCGGCGCCCACATAATCGGGCGCCCTTTGGCCCAGGATCGTCCCGGAAAGAGGGGCCTCCGGGCGTGCAGCTTCGCCATAATCGCACGCCCTTTGG
>NZ_CDWWEW010000003.1:0-9354 GCF_977966315.1 Frankia sp. CeRuru1 | reverse complement strand
CCCATTAGCGGGCCCCTGTCTTGGGTGACCACTCGACGAACGCCGGGTCCTGTCCCCTGCTCCGGACGCCGCGGATCCGGTCGACGATCCGCTGGCTGCGCCAGGCGGTGAGGCTGAGGTTCGGGTCGGCGAGGCCGCGCTGCGTGCGGACCGCATTCTGCAGGAACAGGTTCCGGTCGGCCGGGCCGTCCCAGTTGGCGGCGAAGTCGGCGTCCACCTGATACTCGTCGTCCTCCCGCGCCAGGCGCTGCTCCAGGGGGGCCAGGAAGTCCATCCGGGCCGGCTGGAACCCGGTGGCCCAGATAATCACTTCGGCCTCGAAGATCTCCAGGCCGCCGGCCAGGTCGTTGTGCTGGACGGAGATGCTCCAGCCGTCCGGCGAGCACGCCTCGACGCCGACCACCTCGCGGTTGGGGTAGAGCCCGGTGAGCTGCGGGGCGCCAGTGATGAACCGGTGGACGTAGATCTGCTGATAGATTTCCCGGGCGGTGGACTCGGAGATGCCGTCGCTGGTCAGCACCTGCTGGCTGTTGAAGTCGGCCCGTACGGCCAGGTCGAGCTCGGCAAAGTAGTCGGAGTGGCAGGGCATGTAGAACTCGTTGGTGAACGGCGAATCGTCGATCGGGAAGTAGTTGCGCCGTCGGGACAGCCACGACACCCGGTGCGGCAGTTCGCTGTCGGGCCGGGAGATCAGGTCGAGGAACGCCTCGGCGCCGGATTGGCCGCCGCCGATCACCGCCACCCGCTTGTCGCGCAGGCCGACGGCTTTCGACCTGAACTCGCTGACATGGAACTGAGTGCTGCCCAGGTGCGGGCGGGCGAACATCGGCACCCACGGCACGGTGCCGACGCCGACCACCACGTTGTCGGCGAGGAGGGTGCGCTTGTCGGTCTGCACGACAAAGGCGTCGCTGGTGAAGTCGACGGACTGCGCCTCCTCGCCGAACACAACGTTCTCGTTGCGGCTGCAGGCCCAGCCGAGGTAGTTACGGAACTCCGCACGGGGCACTTTTTCGAACTGTGCGTTGAGGTAGTGGTAGATTCGCCCGCGGTCGTGGAGATAGGCTATGAACGAGAATGGGCTGGTCGGGTCGGACAGGCTCACAAGGTCCTTGAACAAGGACACCTGGAGGGTCACTCCCGGGATGAGCTGATCGTCGTGCCAGGTGAATTCGGCCTTCCTGTCGATGACCAGGTTCGGCATCCCTGGGTCACCGTGCAACAGGGCTGCCAGGCTCAGGTTGGCCGGTCCGGCCCCGATTCCGACACAGCGGTACCGCGGAGACTTACTCCCCATGAGAAGAGCTCGCTTTCAGCGTTCGGACAGACGAACTTACATTCGCTCGTGAAACCGGCCGCGCGGGCCCAGGGCGTCGGCGATGGCGAGGCGCAGCACCTCGGAGGCGCCCTCGTAGATCCGCAGCGACCGGATCTGCCGGTACAGCCGCTCCGGCAGGCTGTCGTGCACCAGCCCGGCCGCGCCGTAGACCTGCACGGCCGCGTCCACGACCTGCTGGGCGGCCTCGGTGGCGTACAGCTTCGCGATGCTGGAGTGCCTGGCCAGCGGGGCGCCCCGGTCGGCCTCCCAGGCGGCCCTGGCCACCAGGAGGGCGGCGGCGTTCAGCCGTACCTCGACATCGGCGAAGCTGGCCTTCACCGTCGGCAGGTCGAACAGCCGCCTGCCGTACGCGGCCCGTTCCCTGGCCCTGGCCAGAGCGGCGTCGGCGGCCCGGCGGGCGAAGCCGAGCGCCGCGGCGCCGACGGTGAGACGGAACCGTTCGAGCAGCTCCATGGCCACGATGAACCCGCCGCCGCGGGAGCCCAGGACGGCGTCGGCCGGGACCCGGCAGCCGTCGAACTCCAGCCGGGCGATGTCGCGTTCGGCCACCAGGTCGATCGGCTCGATCCGCAGGCCCGGGGTGCCGGCCGGGACGAGCAGCGCGGTCAGGCCCAGCGCGGCCGGGCCGTCGCCGGTGCGGGCCACCACGCAGAAGACGTCGGCGCCCGCGGCGCCGGCGATCCACGTCTTGTTCCCGTCCAGGACGTACTGCGCGCCGTCTGGCACGGCGCGCAGGGCGAGCGCGGCGACGTCCGAGCCGGCCTGCTCCTCCGACAGCGCGAACGCGCCGGCCAGCTCGCCACGGGCCATGCCGGGCAGCCAGCGCCGCTTCTGCTCGTCGGTGCCGTGGCGCTGGATCGGCCAGGCGGCCAGGACCTGGATCGAGAACGCGAAGTCGGCCAGGTCCTCGGTGTAGGCCAGGGCTTCCCTCGTCAGGCACAGGCTGCGCAGGTCGGCGGGCTCCAGCAGCCCCGCGGCCCCCAGCTCGCGCAGCACGCGGGCGCCGTACTTCGCCGGCGCGCCGGTCCGGGCTGCCGCCGCCAGATCGGCGCGGGTGTCCCAGAACCTGCCGAGCGCCTCGGCCAGCTCGCGGTGTGGCTGCTCGTAGAACGGCAGCGCCACCAGCTCCGGGTCCAGGCTCATGCGGCGGCCCGCCCTGCCATCAGGCGCCTGGCCAACTGCGGCTCGACGAAGAACGCGAACGAGGCGTAGCCGCGCCACACCCGCTGCCAGGCTCGCTCGACGGCAACCGGGCCGGCGGTGCGGCCGACGTGGTCGAGGTAGCCGACGATCAGGTCGGCCGCCTGGCGGGCGTGGCCGGCCGAGACGTTGTCGATGGACAGATGCGCTGCCTCGTAGGCGATGTCGAAGCGGTGATGGCGCATCTTCTCCATCTCGTGCAGCCGCAGCTCGCCGAGGCCGAACATCTCTATCCCCAGGCTGTAGCCGAGGATCTCCTCGTAGCGGGAGTCCGGGAACAGCGCCAGGCTGAGCTGGTAGGTGGCGTACGGGTAGGTCAGGTCGGGCAGCTCGGCCTGGGTGAGGAACTCCTCCGAGCGCAGGTGCGGCAGGTGGATGCCCATGCTGGTCAGGGCCTGGTAGATCAGCGTGATGTGGTTCTTGGCGACGTCGCCGCGGCCCATCTCGTCGGCGTAGATGGCGAACAGCGGCCCGTCGCTGGGGCGGTGGAAGCGGCCGGTGTTGCCGATCCGGTGCATGCAGGCGCCGTCGACGAGGTTGCCCAGCGCGAACCGCTTCTGGTTGTTGATCACGTTCTTCCTGGACGGGATGTCGGTCAGCGGCCGGAAGGGCTCGACGAGCTTCGTCCAGTAGAGGGTGTCCACCCGCTCCCACAGCGCCTCGGGGCTGTAGTCGAACCAGGTGGCGTCGGTGTAGCGCCCGGCGGCTCCCAGCTCGAACATCCCCTCGGCCTGGGCGAGCACCAGCTCGACGCGGCTGCGGGCGGCAGCCAGCACACTGGGGAACCGCTCGACGTTGACCAGGCGGTACAGGAACTGACGCTCGTCGAGAGCCGGCGGCTCGGCGGCGAGGACGTCGCCGGGGTCGGCAGCCACGAGCGCACGCTGCCAGGCAGCGGCGCCCTCGTCGCCGGCGGTGCAGGCAGCCAGGTCGGCGCCGGGTTCCTCACCCGCGGCAACAGCGGCCGCCCACTGCCCGATCGTGCGCGCTTCGGCCTCGTCGAAGATCCCGAACATCGGTCCGCCGAACGTGATCGCCCTGGTGAAGCGGCAACCGCCGGCCCGCAGCGGCTTCAGCTGGCTAGAGGAGCGAAGCTGGCGGGTGAACGCCGCGGCGTCAAATGCCGGGTCGGCGAACAGGTCGCGCAGCGGGGTACCGGAGATCTGCACCTTGTGGTGCTGGCGGCCCGCGTACGGTGCGTGCCTGGCGACGATCAGCGCCACTCTGGCGTCGAGTGACAGGCCCTGGTGCCAGCTCGCGAGCTCGTCGAGCATCGCCACGTGCGCGCTCTCCAGACGCACGACGAGCTGGATCGCCGCGAGCAGCCGCGCCCGGTCGGCCGGGCCGGTAGGCGACTGCTCGGTAAGCGCCAGATACTCCGCCAGCAGCGGCGCCGGATCATACCCAGGGCCGTCCACACCGGATAGTGCGGCGTCGGTGCCCAGTGCCCGGAAGGCGCAGTGCACGCCGACCACCTCGGGCAGGAAACTGGCCGGCAGCCGGGACAGCGCCAGGTAGAAGGCGGCCGTCACCACGGTGAGCGGCCGGGCCTGCGCTGCGGTCAGGAAGTCGGTGGCCGCCAGGCCAGGGAGCACCACGCCGTGCTCCGCCAGCAGCCGGCGGCGCTGATGGGCCAGGGTGCGCTCGGCCACGCCACGACCCAGCAACTCCAGCTGCTCGGCGCCCAGCCGGTTGACGATCATGGCGGGTTGGGTCGCTGGCTGCGACACGGTGTCCAGCCAGCAGCCTTCGATCAGCGCGAGCGGGGCGCGCTGCCGCAGCACCGCGGCCACAGTCTCGGCCGAAGCGGTGCGGAGCCGAGCGGCGACCCCCGCAATCGCCACGCGGGAGCCAGCCAGCTCGGCGAGCACGTGCTCCCGGTCCGGACCGGCCTCCCTGTCCGGACCGGCACTGTCCGGCAGGAACGCGGCGAGCACCCGGCGGGCGGCCACCAGCGTCGCTTCGGACTCCTGCTCGACCAGCAGCTGGCGGTACAGGGCGGCCGGCGGCCCGGCCACGGCCGCGGCTGTCTCGGCGGCCGCGGCCGGGCTGCACTCGAACGGTCCCAGCGGCAGCGAGGTCGTCAGATCGGTCATGCGGCTTTGCTCCTCGCGGCCAGGTGAGCGGCGAGCCCGTGCATCTTCCCGGTGGCCTCGAACGCCTGGCCGCGGCAGTTGAGGTGCAGCCTGTCGCTGCAGTAGATGCCCGCGTCGGCGCAGAGCGGATGGTCGGTGAACGAGACGAAGATCGCGCCGTACTCCTGGGACACCTCCCGCGTGATCCGGGTGACGATCCTGGTCGCCTTGCTGAACATTTCCCCGTACTTCTCGGAGACGATGCCCGCCTGGCTGATATCGAGCATCCCGATGGTGAGGATGTCGGCACCGGTCACCCTGACCCTGGAAACGATCTCGGTCAGCTCGGTGCGCACGGTGATCGGATCGAAGCCCGGCCTGATGAAGTCGTTGCCGCCGCCGGAGAGGAACACCAGGTCGGGCTTGAAGTCCAGGGCCGGCTGCAACTGCGTCTGGCGGATTTCGGTCAGCGTCAGATCGCGCTTGGCCAGCCGAATCTCGTCGAGGTCAGGGTGAATGCGGTGCAGCACGGCACTGATCCGGTCCACCCAGGACAGGTCCTGGTAGCCGGGCACAGCTTCGCGTATTCCGGTCGAGATGCTGTCGCCGATCACCGCGATCCGCTTCCACGGCGCGCCCGCCAGCAACTCCACACCGGCTTCGGTGGAGGTAACGTACGGGTCGGTGGCTTCGGTCAGTTCGGTCATCCCTCGTCCTCGCCGTTGTCGCCGCCGTCGCCGTCGGAGCCGGAGCCGGCGCCGCAGGCTATGGCCGCGGACACTTCCCGCTGCCGGGTGGCAAACTCCAGCCTGGCAATTTCGTCGGCGATCCGCTCGTCATCAGCGCTTATCTCGGCCCCGTCGACCCGGCTGAACCCGAGGACGCCCAGCTCACGCAGGCTCTCCTGTATCCTGGGGCCGAACAGGTTGATGTCCTTCAGCGTTGGGACAATCCGGGTGAACACCCGGCGCCGGAATTCGCGCTGGGCGGGCGAGCGGTTGGCCAGCGCGATGCATTCTTCGGCACCGTAGTCGAGTTTGCGCCACATCTCCTCGCCGACGAACCGGTCCTTGAGCACCCAGCACGCCTCGACCGCGAAATCCTCCCGCTCACGCAGTTCGGCGGTGCTGAGCTGACTGTAGTAGTCGCGCAGTGCCAACCGTCCGAACGCGACATGACGCGCCTCGTCCTGCAGCACGTAGGCGTTGAGCGCCTGCGCCAGCGGATCGCGCATCCGGTCGCGCTGGATGCTGAACGCCGCCAGCGCCAGGCCCTCGATCATCACCTGCATGCCGAGGTAGGTGATGTCCCAGCGGCTGTCACCGATGATCGCCTCAAGCAGGCCGCGCAGACCGGTGGAGATCGGGTACTGCACTTTGATCTTGGTCTGTAGCATGCGCTGGTACGCCTCGACGTGCCTGGCCTCGTCCATCACCTGCGTGGCGGCGTAGAACTTCGAGGCGATGTCCGGCACGGCCTGGACGACCTTCGCCGAGCACACCAGGCCGCCCTGCTCACCGTGCAGGAATTGGGAATAGAGCCAGCCGGCTATATGCCGGCGGACGGTGGTCCGCTCCGCCTCCGGCAGGCGCTCCCACACCGGCGTGCCGGCGATCCAGATGAACTCGTCGGGCAGGCCGAGCGGGTTGTCCGGGTCGACGTCGTGGCTCCAGTCCAGCTGCGTCTCGGCGTCCCACTGGCGCTGCTTGCCGCGGGAGTACAGGTTCAGCATCTGCTCGGTGCCGGCGTCGTAGTCCCAGGTGAACAGCGCGTCCCCGCCGAGCGGAACGGCCCAGCCACCAGCCAGCTCCGCCATCGTGTCTGACTTCATGACCACTCTCTTCAGGTCTCTTCAGGTCTCTTCAGGCTCGGCTGACGACAGCGCGCCGAAGACGTGAGGACACGGCCCCGAAAGCCCACGCCGGGGGCGGCGTGCCGTCCGGCCGCAGGAACAGCGCGGCCGACTCGGCCACGGCGCACGGCAGCAGGCGGTTGAACCGGCTGCCACGGCAGGCCGCCCGGAACTCCGCCCCGCCGTCCCGACCATGCTCGGCCGCGAGGTAGGCGAACGCCGGGTCCAGGGCGCGCCACTGACCGTCGAGGTGGACCTCGCACCAGCCGTGATCGTTGCCGACGAGGCCCAGCAGGAAGCCGCGGCGGGCCCGCGCCTGGAATCCTTCGGCCCGCAGCCGGTTGGCGAGGACCCTCCCCGCCACGACGCAGTCGGCGACACCCAGATCCCAGGACCGTCGGTGGTCGGTGCGCAGCGGCTCGGCGATCGCCTGATAGCGCACCGCGCCGCTGTCGAAGGCACCGAGGACGTCGTCGAACGCCGCGCGGACCCGGCGGTCGGTGATGTCGAAACGCTCGCCGGTGAGCCGGACGCGCACCTGGTACGGATCGACCTGATAACCCTCGGCGACGACCGGCCGCGGCAGGTCGGCAGCCGGGTCGTCCAGGAGCTCGACGCCCTCGGCGTCCAGATCCGGGACCGCCACCTGGAAGGTCTCACCGGTGGGTGCCCGGTGTACCGCAACCGTCCAGTCCAGGGGCACGAACCAGCTGTCCGGCTCGGCCGCCACAAACCGCATGAGCAGCCGCCTGGCCAGTTCAGGCACCGTGGTGCCGGTGCCGGAGTGCAGCGCCGCGTTGGCGACGTCGGTGTAGTCGAGCAGGCCGTCGACCTGCCGCAGGCCGAGCGCGACGACCCCGGCTTCGTCGGTGCACAGCACGGTGGCCGCGTCGGCGAGGGTGGTGTCGAAGACGGCCAGGTCCGGCGGGGTCGGCTCGAAGCGGAGTCTCACATGAGTTCCTTGATGAGCTCGGCAAGGTCACGTGCGGTAACCGCCGCGAACGGGACGTCGTCGGGAATCGCCACACTCAGTGCGTCCTCGAGATCCACCACCACGCTGAGGATCACCACCGACTCGATCTTCGGTAGCAGGTGCATGGGGAGATCCAGGTCGATGTCGGCCTTGTCCATCTGCAGCCGGTTGGCCAGGGCGGTGGCCACCGCGTCCTCGACGGTCTGCATACTCATGAGGCGTCCTTCACGGTCTTCTGGTAGAGGTCCCTGGCGGCTTGGCGGCGAACCTTGCCGGAGCTGGTGTGCGGGATGGAGCGGACGGGCACGGGGTGCACGAACGCCACCCCGGGGCCGAGCTCAGCGGAGATGGCCGCCTCGACGGCACTCGTCAGAGCGGCGGCCTCCGCACCCTCGAGCGGTGTCTCGACGAGGACCGCGAGGTGCTCGAAGCCGCCGTCCCTGGCCTGGAGGGCGGCGCAGGCCCGGACGTCGAAACCCTGGACGCGGCGCGCGATCTGCTCAACGTCTTCGGCGTAGTAGTTCTGACCGCGGATGATTGCCATGTCCTTGAGGCGGCCGACCAGGAACAACTCGCCCTCGGCCTCGAACCCGAGGTCACCGGTGCGCAACCAGCCGTCGGAGGTGAAGGGCTGTTGGTCGGCGGGCAGCCCGAGGTAGCCGCCCATCACGGCCGCGCCACGGATCTGGACCTCGCCGACCTGACCGGCACCCGGGGCGTCGATCCGGAAGGCGATGCCCGGCGCCGCCGAACCGCAGGCGACGACCTCACGGGCGTTGTCGGCCTCCGGGGCGACGCGGGCGACCTCGTCGCCCGGCGCGAGGGCGAACCGGTCGACGGTGAGGTGCCACGGCAGGTCCTTCGGCGTCGCCCAGCTGACGACGAGCGTGGCTTCGGCCATGCCGTAGCACGGAAGCATCGCCTCGGGCCGGAACCCGTACGGGCCGAACACCCGGTTGAATGCCTCCAGCGTCGACCACTGCACGGGCTCGGCGCCGTTGCAGGCGGCCCGCCACCCGGACAGATCGAGTCCGTCGGGAGCGCCGCCGGCTTCGACCGCCTCGACCATGCGCTGATAGGCGAAGTTGGGCATGGGCAGCACGCTGGCGCCGGACGCCGCCGCGCCAGCCAGCCAGCCGCGGGTGTCCCGGAGGAAGTCGGTGGTGCGCCAGAGGTTGACCGAGCAGCCCCTGGCCAGGTGCGCGAGCATGCCGAACAGGCCCATGTCGTGGAACAGCGGCAGCCAGATGCCGATCTCGTCGGTCTCGGTCAGGCCCAGGCCGTCGGCTATGGCCGCCAGGCCGGCCAGGATGGTGTCGGCGGTCAGCCCGACACCCTTGGGCGCCGAGGTGCTACCGGAGGTGTACTGGATCACCGCGAACTCGTCGGCCGGGTTCTCACCGACCGGCCCGGCCGGCTCGGGTACCTCCGTGATGTCGTCCAGCCGGACGTTCGGCAACGTTCCGAGCCGGCTGAGCAGGTGCGCGCTCTGGCCGTCCACCAGCAGGGTCTCCAGCTCGGCGTCCTCGATGACGCGGCGCAGGTGCTTCTGGTAGCCCTCGCTGCTCCCGAACGCCACGGGGAGGGCGATGGGCACCGCGGCAGCCCCGATCCGGAAGCACGCGAGCAGCCCGCGCAGCCAGGGTTCGCCGTTGGCCATCAGGATGCCGACGCGACGCCGGCCGGCGATCACTGTTGCCGTCCGCTCGGCGTCGGCCAGCAGTTGCGTGACGGGTACGGATCGTCCCTCGAACGGCAGGTGCAGTGCCGTCTTCGGGCGGGCGTTGGTGCCTACCGCATCCCAGAGCGCGCTCACCAGGTCTCCCCCTTGCCCGAATAAACGAAATAACGCCCCAAATCGGGAGATTGACGGAATCAATGGAAGCGAAACACAAGTTACGTCAGAGCGCAAGAA
>NZ_CDWWEW010000002.1:44962-50367 GCF_977966315.1 Frankia sp. CeRuru1 | reverse complement strand
ACGTCGCCGAGGACGGCGGCAACATGGAGATCTGCATCATCACCCCCGGCGACATCGTTGCCCCCTTCCTGCGCATCACTGGCCAGAGCTCCTCGGAGATCACCGGACCGGCGTTCAACCCGGCTGGTAACCGGCTGTACTTCTCCTCCCAGCGCGGCACCTCGGGTTCCAGCAGCGGCGGCATCACCTACGAGGTGACTGGTCCGTTCCGCACCTCGCTGTGATCGAAATCCTGTAACGGAGGAGCGGCGCGGGCATGCGCCCGACTGCGCGGAAGGCCTCCCCCTCGGGTCGGAACCGGCCGCCACCGTGACCGCCCAGCGGTCGAATCCCCGGGGTGTGGTCGCGACGGTCGGCTCAGGCGCGGCCGGGCCCGTCGGTTCGGCGGGCTCCCCGGACTCGGGCAAAGGCCGAGGGTGGCCCTGCTTGGGCAGGGCAGGGCCACCTGTCCACGGACCCCTCCCGGAGGTCTCGGGCGTCACGCCCGGCTGCGGCTCGCCGTCACGCCGGCCCCGCCCGGCGGAGGTCGCGGCTCGACGCGGGGCGGGACCGGCCTGCCGCCAAGACTGACGCGGGCGACCGGGATCCGGAAACGTCAGTCAGGCATGCCTTTCTCGTATGGGCCGCGCGGATGTCGTCGTCTGCGCCACCGGCAACCGGGCGCTGGAGGGGAAGACTTCACCTATCTACGGCCCGGCTCCTAGGTGGCGTCCGTGACATCACCCCGGCCAGCGGCGACAGCACGCCACCAGCAGCCGTCGCTGTCCGCAAGGAGTCAGACACGACATCCGCCATACACCGCGAAGACCCGGGAAGACCCGGGAAACCGCCGAGCCCGTGCTGTCGGATAGCCGACAGTCGAGCATTCAGCCGAACATCTGTGCCCGTTTGGCATGGCGTCGTTATCCTGATGTGTCGACTGACGGAGGACTGATCGCCCGATTTCACTCCGGCCTTCACCGACCGTACCGACATGGAAGGCCGTTTCGATGTCGTACGAATCTGGACCTTACCGGGTATCGCCCAAGCTGCTGGCCCGGGAGGACTTCCGGGCGGCGTGTGCGACGCGAGACTTCCGCGCGGTGTTCCGGCTGATGAAGAAATATGACGGTGCCAGTCAGAATCGCATCGCCTCGCCGGTGGAAGGGCTCAGCCAGAGCAGGGTCAGCCGGATCATGCAGGGCGAGGACCGCATCGCCCGGCTCTCCCTGATCGAACGCATCGCCGACGCGCTGCGTATCCCGGGTAGTTATTTCCACCTGGCCGCACGGCCGTGGGAGGCGGCACGGGACGTGCGCGAGCCGCCCGGGCCGCCGACGGTTCCGGCCGGACCCGGCCCGACGCCGGTGGCCCACGTCGCGACCCCCTCCGTCGACCCGGCCCCGGCCCCCGGGCCCGTCGTCGCCGAGAGCCCGGGCCGGGTCCCCCCCGGACCGGGGGGCCTGGTCGTCGAGGAGGACCGGGCCGAACTCCGCTACGACGACAGCATGTACGTCGCCCACCAGCGAAGACGTCTTCTCAACGCCGGCAGCGAACCGGTCACCCGGTATCTGATGCGGATATCGGTTGACCGGTTCCCGGGAGATCCGGAACGCTCCGCGCGGTTGTACCGATCCGATCCACTGCGCTGGGAGGACCTCCAGCTCAGCGCACACTGCGGCGGCGAGCAGATGGCCTGGCAGGTCAAGACGGACTGGGACGCGCTCAAGGAGGTCTGGCTGCTCTTCGAGAACAGTCGAGGGCGATTTCCGCTCTATCCCGGCGAATCGGCATGGATCAACTACAGCTACCAGGTGAGCAGGGAGAAGTGGGGGCCGTGGTTCCAGCGTGCCGTGCGGGTACCGACGAGTTTCCTCTCGGTGCAGCTGGACTTTCCGGCCGAGCTGGATCCCGTGGTCTGGGGCATGGAGACGTCGATGACCGCCGATGCCTTCCCGTTCCGGACCGCAATCGCCCGCACCGACTCCGGCGACCGGCGGATCTTCACCTGGTCGACCACCGAGCCGCCGCTGCACGCCCGCTACCGACTGGAATGGAACTTCCGGGCCACCGTGCCGGAACGTGATCCGGCCGCGGAGACCGGAACACGTCCCAGCGATCAGATGGCGGCCGTTGGCATCGTGCAGGAGGGTGAGGCGATCCTGCGGCAGTCGGCCCGCCCGTTCGCCCTGCCCGACGAGGCCGAGGACGCGCGCCGGGTCGTCGCCGAGCTGTCCTCCGCCCTCGAACGGGTATCCGCCCTGCACACCTTCGGCAAGGGCATGGGCATCGCCGCGCCGCAGGTCGGCATCAACCGCGCCGCGGCGATCGTGCGTACCCCGGGCGGCGACACGCTCACGCTGCTCAACCCCAGCGTCATCGAAACCTCCCGGGAGACCGACGAGCAGTACGAGGGCTGCCTGAGCTTCTTTGACGTCCGTGGCCTCGTCCCCCGGCCGCTGGAGCTGCACGTCGAACACACCGATATCGACGGCAACCGGCACATCACCGTCTATCGGCAGGGGCTGGCGCGGCTTGTCGCCCACGAGATCGACCACCTGCACGGTCAGCTCTACACGGATCGGATGCGGGCCGGAACCACACCAATCCCGGTGGAGCAGTACCGGGGTACCGGCTCGGCCTGGTCCTACAACCGCTGACCGACCCGAACGCACCCGCCTCGCGGGCGGCATGGCGGCATGGCGGCTGGCGGCTGGCGGCGACGCAGCGCCGGGACCGGGTGTCCGGCACCGACTGGTAGATCCGACATATGACATGATTCCCTCGTGCCGTATAGTCCGGAAAGCGGGCGATAGGTGCGGGCCCGCCGGAACGCCGGCACAGATTTTTCCAGATCCTGGTTAGAGATTGCCGGCAGCGGGTAGCAGAGGCTTGATCACCACGCGGCGGAACAGTTTCTCCACGCATCGCGTATTGTTTACCGTCAACGTGACGACCCAGCTACGGACTGGGGATTTCCAGCCCACTGGACAACCTCTAGAATCGGGCGCGCACGCGGGCGCGAAACACCATTAAAAAGATCGGAACAAGTAAACAGGATGCACTGTGTGCATCCTCACGTACTCTTGTTTTTCCTGGGTCACTCTCAGCTATGTTCATTGCCGTGCCGTCACCTGATGGCATTCGTCGGGCGGCACGCCGAATCCTGCCCCCGCTCGACGAGAATCGAACCTTCGGCAGGAGCGGGGGAACCAATTCCGGGCGCCACGAAAAGGCGTTCTCGGGGTGAAGCCGCGATGCGCGGCCGGGCATTCCCAGCCCGAACCCGACAGCTCACCTCGCAGGCGTGGGGAAGGGCAACTCAATGTCCAACGCTCGTTCGCTCGCTCGTGGCCTCAACCGCATCAGGCTCGGTTCCCGGGCCTTGATCGCAGCCACCACTCTCGCGGCCTCGATCGGCGGTGGCCTCGCGCTGTCCCAGCCGGCCAACGCGTCGACGAATGCCGACCGCTTCCTCTCCAAGGTGATTCCGTGTGAGTCCGGGGGAAACCCGCGCGTGGTCAACTCCATCGGCGCCGGCGGACTGTTCCAGTTCCTGCCCAGCACCTGGCGCGGGGTCGGCGGCAAGGGTCTGCCGCAGCACGCCAGCGTCGCCGAGCAGTGGCACCGCGCCCGCATCCTGTACGCCCAGCAGGGGACGAGCCCCTGGTACGCATCGAAGCCGTGCTGGGGTCACAAGATCTGAGCTGCCCGACTTCCCGCGCCAGCTTTCACTGTCCGCGCCCGGCCGGTACTGATCGGCGCGCGGCCAGCAGCCCCGTGTCCCCTCCGGGACACGGGGCTGCGCGCTACGTTTCCCGGTCACGGTTTCCCGGCCACGGCGACGCCGGCCAGGTCAACGTCCGCAGCCCCGCCCGGCGGAGACCCGGCGGACCCACCGATCGGCCGGCTCAGCCGATCCGACGGCGGCGGGCGATCTCGGCCAGCGTGATCCCAGCGGCCACCCCCGCGTTGAGGGACTCCACCGCACCCGCCATGGGGATCCGGACCCTCACGTCGCAGCGCTGCTCGACCAGCCTGGACAACCCGCGTCCCTCGGAGCCGATCACCAGGACGAGTGGGTCGGTCGCCATCGTGAGCTCGTCGATGCTCACCTCGCCGCCCGCGGCCAGACCGACGACGAACTGGCCGCCCGCCGCGTAGGAGACGAGCGTGCGGGCCAGGTTGGTGGCGCGCGCCACCGGCAGCCGGGCGGCGGCCCCCGCCGAGGTCTTCCAGGCCGCGGCGGTCATGCCGGCGGCCCTACGCTCCGGAACGACGACGCCATGGGCACCGAAGGCGGCGGCCGAGCGCACCACAGCCCCGAGGTTGCGGGGATCGGTGACCCCGTCCAGCGCCACCAGCAGACCGGGGGGGGACGAGCGCGCGCGGGCGAGGAGATCATCCGGATGGGCATACCGGAACGGCGGTACCACGAGGGCGAGACCCTGATGCGGAGCGGTGCCACACATCCGGTCGAGATCCGTGCGGCCGACGTCGGCCACGGCGATCCCGGCCCGCCCGGCGAGTCGGCGGGCGTCGGCGAGCCGCTCGTCGAAGTCCAGCCCGCCGGCGATGAAAAGGGTCGACGACGGCACCCCGGCCCGCAGCGCCTCGACCACCGCGTTGCGCCCGACCACCAGCTCGTCGCCCTCGGTCCGCCGTGGGCGCCCGGTCCCCGCGGAACCCCCCGCGGCGCTCGGCCCGGTGGTGGCCGCAGCGGCGACGGCGCGGCCACCATCCCCGCGCCGGCCGGCAGCCGCTCGACCCCGCTCGGCTCCGGCCGATGCGGAACGGGCCGCAGCAGCCGCCGCCGCACGACGCTGGGCGGGATGGCCGGGGCGCAGCTGCGCGGGCGGCGTGGCCCCACGGCCCTCCAGCGCCTTGCGGCCGTGACCGCCGCTGCCCGTGGAGGCCCCCTTGCGGTGGGAACCGGACTTGGCGGCCCGACCGCCCTGACCGCCGCGGGCGATCCCACCGCCCCGGCGAGCGGCGCCGGCCATCAGGACCACCGACCAGGACACGCCCGGGGAATGACCATGTGACCACGGTATACGGCGGACGACACCGGCGTGTCGGGGCGCGCTCAGCGAGAGCTCGGCAGGAGCTCGGCGGAGGAGCTCTGCCATGGGCATCCCTCGACATGGCCGTTTCCGGGGACCCGGCGCCCTATCCTGAGGGCCGGCAGGCCCACGGCCCGACCTGACGTGGTCCGGCCGCCCCTCACCGGCGTCAGGAGGGTCAGGTGCGCATCACCACGCCGACCGGCGGGCCCGGGGTTCCCCGGAGTGCGGGGGCCCTGCCACCATCCGCCCCCGGCCTTTACGCTCTTTTAGGGTCGCCCGCCGACGATGGCGGGCGCGTCGGATCAGGTCGCCGGCCCGGCGATCTACACCCTCGACGTGCCGCGGGGGCAGCTGGGAGAA
>NZ_CDWWEW010000002.1:19636-44830 GCF_977966315.1 Frankia sp. CeRuru1 | reverse complement strand
TGACGTGGTCCGGCCGCCCCTCACCGGCGTCAGGAGTGTCAGGTGCGCATCACCACGCCGACCGGCGGGCCCGGGGTTCCCCGGAGTGCGGGGGCCCTGCCACCATCCGCCCCCGGCCTTTACGCTCTTTTAGGGTCGCCCGCCGACGATGGCGGGCGCGTCGGATCAGGTCGCCGGCACGGCGATCTACACCCTCGACGTGCCGCGGGGGAAGCTGGGAGAATACGTCTCCATGAATGCGTGATGACCAGCTCGACGAGTGTGACCACCTCGGTCGATCATCGGGCGCGCGCCGTCGGTGTCCCGAGACGGCCACGGCGAGCATCGACGATCCGGCCGTTAGCGACCCGACCGTCAAGGACCCGACCGTCAGGGGCAGGAGGCACCCAGCACATGGCTCTGCGCACACCGCCCGTATGCGTTCCCCCGGCTGTTTCCGGCCGCGGCCAATTTCTCCCGGCGGCATGACGGTGGACCTCAACCCGCATGACGACGCCCCCACAGTCGCCTACCAGATCACCGGGAGCGGGCCGTTCGAACTCGACAACGACCTGGGTCGCTGCCCGGTGTGTGCGGCGCCGGTGTATGCCGACGACCGGTACTGCGAGGTCTGTGGTCACAGGCTGGAGGGTCCGGACCCCGGCCACGGCGACGCCGACCACAGCGAGGTCGACCTCGGCCAGCTCGCCGGCGTGTGCGACCGCGGCGTCCGGCACACCACCAACGAGGACGCCATGGGCCTGGCCGTCGTGTACGGCACGCTGATCGCGGTGGTGTGTGACGGCGTGTCGACCACTCCGGGCTCCGGGCAGGCCTCGGCCGCCGCGGCGACCACCGCCATGGCCGTCCTCGCGGATGCGGTGCGTGCCCACGGCCCGGGGCGCCCCGTCCACCACGACACCCGCCCGTCGCGCGGCGTCAGCCGGGCCGAGGAGATGCTCGACATCCTCGAACCGTCGTATGCCGACTACAAGAAGCCACGAACATCGCCCCGCACGGTCGTCGGCGGGTTCTCCCCGGAGGACGCCGAGGCCGCGCTGCACGCCGCCGTCGACGCGGCCCAGGCGACCATCGCCCAACTCAGCGCGGCCGAGGGGCGGATGGCGCCGTCGTGCACGTTCGCCGCGGCCATCGTCACCCCGCCGACCCCGGACGGCCCGGGCATGGTCACGGTCGGCTGGGTCGGCGACAGCCGGGTCTACCTGCTCGGTCCGCGCTGGTGCGAGCGGCTGACCGCCGACGACACCTGGGCGGCCGAGGCCGCGCGCGCGGGGCTCATCCCAGCCAACGAGGCCGAGACACACCGGCGGGCGCACACCCTCACCCGCTGGCTGGGCGGCGACGTCGAGGACGTCGCGCCGCACACCGAGATGTTCCCCATCGAGGCGCCGGCCACGGTACTGGTCTGCAGCGACGGGCTGTGGAACTACGCGTCCCGGCCCGACGTGATGGCCGCGCTCGTCAACCAGCTCCCACCCCACTGCGAGGCCATCGACGTCGCCCGCCACCTCGTCGACTTCGCCATCGACTCCGGGGGACACGACAACATCACGGTGGTGGCCGCCCGGGTGGAGGACTGATGAGCGTCTTCACCGCGGAGGTCGCACCCGTGGTACGTGATCTGACGGGCGAGGCCACGCCCGCGGACGAACACTGCTTCGGCTACCCTACCGGCGCGTGGGGAATCGAGTCGCGCGACTACCACCTGAGTGTCCAGGTGCCCGCCCGCGCGCTGGGAACCGAGACGCCGGCGGCGCGGGTCAGCCTCGTCGTCGACGGCCGGGTGACGTCAAAGGCGCTGGTCCGAGCGGTTTGGACGGACGATGAGACCCAGTGGAGCCGGATCAGCGACCCAGTCACCCACTACACCGACCAGGTGGAACTCGCGACCGCGGTGCTACGGGGCCTGGAGGCGCGTCGGGCCGGCGACGAGGCGACTGCGACACTGTTGCTCGGACGCGACGCTCAGCTGGCGCTCGCCTCCGGCAACGAAGACACCTACCGCCTCCTACAGAAGGTGGTTCACGTCGACAATGCCACAACAGGTACGGTTCGGTTGAAGAAGAACGTCAAGAAGATCGATGAGATGGTCCTTGACACACGGTCGACGAGGACCCTCCGGGTGAACCGGTGATCAGGTGAGGGCACGATGCCCTACGGGGCACCTGTCTCACGACCCGACTACTGCGATCGGTGCGGAATTGGGATCATGAGTGGTCAGGAGAGGTACGAATACCGTCCGGAGGACGGCGGGCGAGCTCCCTACGGAGCAGATGCCCCCGGCCGCTCGGCTGACGGGAACCGTCGGCGTGGGCCAGCCGAGCAGACCGGCCCAGATGCGGACGGTCCAGGTGGCTACGACCCGTTGGGCATCCGCCGTTCGCCAGCCGACCTGCCCGGGGTGACGGACCCGCCGCGCGTCGGCGACCCGCGCGGTGGCGACTCGTACGGCGGGTATGGCCGTGACGGCTACCCCGACCAGTCCCGGGGGGGCCGCGGTTATCAGGAGGACCCCTACGGCCCGCCCGGTGGCTATGATCGTGACCCCTACCCACGCGGGCGTGACGAGCGGCCGGCCCCCGACGACCGGATCGACCACGGGCGCGATCCCTACGGTCGAGACTGGGGCACGCCGGAGAACCGTGGCGGCTACCCCGTCGGCCGCGACAGCCGCGATCCCCACGACCCCTATGACCGCGACCCCTATGGCCGCGGCCATGACGACCGGGCCGACCGGGCCGACCGGGGTGGTTACCCCGTCGGCCGCGACAGCCGCGAGGAGCGCGTCCCGGGCGGCTACCCCGACCTCGACCGCGACTCCCGCGATCCCCACGACCCCTATGACCGCGACCCCTATGGCCGCGGCCATGACGACCGCGGCCATGACGACCGGGCCGACCGCGGCGGCTACCCCACCGGCCGCGACAGCCGGACGCCGGGTGGATATCCGGATCCGCGGGGCGACCTTGACCGCGAGTCGGACACGCACCGCCGGAGCCGGCGCGACGCCGAGTACGGCTACGCTGCGGACCCGCTGGGCATGGACGCCTCCGCTCCACCCGCGCCATCCATCGACCGGGTCACCCAGAGCCGGGGCGGCAACCCGCGGCACACGACCGACCCACGGCACACGACCGACCCGCGGCACGCTCGGCCCGGCGCCGACCCGCGGCTGAGTGATCCACGGCTGAATGATCCACGGCTGGGTGACCCGGAACTCGTCGACCCGCGGCACAGCGGCACCCGCGGCGGCCACATCGACCCCCGTGACGCGGTCCTCGACGACCCACGGGCCGGCGCCGGGCGTGGCGCCGGCTGGGATCGGGACCACGCGCCGACGGGCAGCACCGTCTGGGAAGCCATCGTCGAGGCGGAGCGCGAGTACTACGACAGCGGCGACGACCACCGGGTCCCGTTCCCGACCTTCTACCCTCGTCGGGTCTTCGCCCTGGCCGGCTCTCAGATGCTCGTGGGGCGGCGCAGCGAGTCCCGTGGCATCCATCCAGACATCGACCTGTCCGGAGCGCCGGAGGACCCGGGAATCTCCCGCAGCCACGCCCTGTTCGAGCTGCTGCCCGACGGCGGTTACGCGGTCCGCGACCCGGGATCCACCAACGGCACCCGGCTGAACGACGAACCGGACCCCATCGAGCCCGGCCAGCCCGTTCCGCTTCGTGACGGGGACCGGGTCTACCTGGGCGCCTGGACGCGCATCACATTGCGCGCCCGCTGATCTACCGGGTCGCCTGCCGCCGTCCGGGGCGGCAGGCGGCCTGCCGATCAGATCAGTCAACTGATCGTCACGGCGTCAACGCTGATCAACCTGGTGAGACCTGGTCGGTCGGCTCAGGCCAGATGCCAGCGCTGGCCCTCTGGAGTGTCCTCCACGATCAGGCCGGCGGCTGCCAGTCTCGAGCGGATGGCGTCGGCTTCCGCATAGTCCCGCCGGGCCCGGGCCGCGGACCGCAGATCCAGCACGACCTGCATCGCGCCGTCCAGCGCCGGCCTGAACTCGGCACCTGCGGTGGGCCACTGCTCATGCGGGTCGAGACCGAAGATGTTCAGCATCCGCCGGGTCACGTCCACCCACCCGGCCAACTCCCGGCTGTGAGCCTTCGACAGCACCTGGTTTCCCTGACTCACCGCGCCGAACAGGGCCGCCAGCGCACGCCCGACGGCGAGATCGTCGTCCATAGCGGTGGTGAAATCGGACCAGGCCCGCCGCGGGGTGAGCCTCGGCTCACCACCCGGCCCGGGAACCGGCACCGGCCGGGCTCCGGCCACCGTCGGCCGCGTCCCGGCCTTCCCCGCCGTCCCTGCGGCCGACGACGAGACGACCTCGTCGGCTGCCAGTGCCGCCGCCTCCCCGGGCCCGCCGAGGATGTCCAACGCGTTGCGGACGAAGGTCTCCACCCGGTCGTGGGCCGCGGTGGATTCCGCCAGTGCCTCGGCGCTGTAGTCGAGCGTGGACCGGTAGTGCGCGGAAAGCAGATGATAACGCAGAACCTGCGGACGGACCTCGTCGAGGGCGTCGGCCACCAGGACGGAATTTCCCAACGACTTCGACATCTTCGTCCCGCCGGTCGTCAGCAGACCGACGTGCATCCAGTAGCGCGCCATCTCGCCACCACCGGGCTCGCCACCACCGGGCTCGCCACCACCGGGGCCGGGCGAATCGGCCGAAGCCGCGTTCGACACCGGGCGGGCCGTGGCGGCGCAGACCGTCTGGGCACGTTCGTTCTCGTGGTGCGGGAAAATCAGGTCGAGTCCGCCGCCGTGGATGTCGAAGACCGGGCCGAGGTATTTTCCGGCCATCGCAGAGCATTCCAGATGCCAGCCCGGCCGGCCGTCACCCCAGGGGGACGACCAGAACGGTTCGCCGGGCCTGGCTGCCTTCCACAACGCGAAGTCGCGGGGGTCAGCCTTGCCGGGCTCAGCCTCCACGGACGGTTGCATCGCGTCGGGTCGCTGGTGGGACAGCGCTCCGTAGTCGACGAACGCACCCACCCGGAACCAGACCGAACCGCCGCTGGCGTACGCGTATCCCCTCTCCACGAGGGCCGACACCAGCGCGATCATCTCGGGGATGTGACCGGTGGCACGCGGCTGGATCGTCGGGGGCAGGATCCCGAGAGTGCGGTAGGCGTCGTCGAACGCGCGGGTCTGCCGGGTGGCGAGCTCCCAGACCGAGGTGCCGTCCCGATCCGCGCTGATGATGATTTTGTCGTCGATGTCGGTGACGTTCTGCACAAAGGTCACCGAGTGGCCGGACTGCACCAGCCACCGGCGCAGCAGATCGAAGGGCAGCGCCGTGCGGATGTGGCCCACATGCGGGGCCGCCTGCACGGTGGGCCCACACACGTAGACGCCCACGTGACCGGGGCGTAGCGGCTCGAATGGCCGCACACGCCGCCTGCGCGTGTCGTGGAGGTGGAGACCCATCTGTCAAGGGTACGGCCCCACTCGACCGACGGGACCCAAGGGGAGGATCAGCCGACCGTCAGTACCCGGTCGGCCACGACCCGGACGACCACCCTGGCCTCATCCGGATCATCCCACCGGTACACGTCTCCGGTGTACTTCACCGACAGCCGGTCGATCAGTTCCCGGCCGCCATCCTCGGTCAGGGTAGCGGTCCCGCGGACCTCGATGTAACCGTAGGGATCGCCCTGGTCGAAGAACATCAGTCCGACCCGCGGATCCCTTGCGATGTCGCGTTCCTTCGCGCGCCCCCGCACCGTGGACAGCAGCAGTTCGTCCTCGTCGCGGTCCACCCACAGCACGGTCATCCGCGGCGAGCCGTCGGGCTGGATCGTCGCCAGAACGACGTAGGTCCGGGCGTCGGCAAGGGCCCTCACCGACTCGGGAAGGCGGTCAGCCATCAGACTCCTCGGGGAGAGGCCAGGGTCGGCTCACCCTCTCATCTCCGCGCCGGCACGCGGTCAGTCGATGACAAAACGGCATATCACCGGTGACAGGCCCGCCGTCAGGCGCGGACGACGAGCGCGGTCGCGATGGCGGCCAAGCCTTCGCCCCGCCCAGTGAGGCCGAGTCCGTCGGTGGTGGTGGCCGACAGGCTCACCGAGGCGCCCAAGGCCACGGACATCGCCTTCTGCGCCTCCTCGCGACGCCCGGCCATCCTGGGCCGGTTCCCGATGACCTGGACCGAGACGTTGCCGATCGCCCAACCGGCGGCACCGAGAAGCCGCGCCGTCTCGGCCAGCAGGACCGCGCCCGACGCACCCGCGTACTCCGGTCGGTCCGTGCCGAAAACCCGACCCAGATCACCGAGGCACGAGGCGGTGAGAAGTGCGTCACAGGCCGCGTGTGCGGCGACGTCCCCGTCGGAGTGCCCGGCGAGCCCGGTCTCCCCCGGCCATTCCAGGCAGGCCACCCAGCACGGCCGGCCGGCGGCGAACGGATGCACATCGACCCCGACGCCGACCCGGGGCAGGATCACCGTGTTCACCAAACTGGACGCGGGAGCCTGCCGGCTGGTGGGCGCGGCGTCCACGACGGGCTCATCCCGCCGCGGGCCGCCGGTCATCCGCCACTCCAGGCGTCCGTGGACCGGGCGCCCGCGAACTGGGGCTCCGCGGGCCGGGCCTCCGCGGGCCGGGCGTCGTCCGCGGGGTCGCAACGGGCGAGTAGCGCCTCGGCGAGCACGAGATCCGCCGGTCGAGTCACCTTGAATGCCTCCTGCGCGCCGGGAATGGTCGTCACCGGCACTCCCAGAGCCTCCACCAGTCCCGCATCGTCGGTCACGGCGATGTCCTCGAGCGCATACGCGGCGCTCAGCACGTCGCGGCGGAATCCCTGCGGGGTCTGCACGGCTCGCAAGCCGTCCCGCGGCGGGGTACGCACCACCCGCCCGTCGGCGTCCACCTCCTTGACCGTGTCGGCCAGCGGCACGACGGGAATCACCGCGGGATGCCCGTCGAGCACCGCCGCCGCCACCGCGTCGACCAGCTCGGGAGGCGTCAGCGGCCGGGCGGCGTCGTGGACCAGTACCACGGAGACGTCGTCGTCCACGGCCCGCAGGGCACGGCGGACCGAATCCACCCGCTCGGCGCCGCCGGCGATCACATGCACGCCCCCGCCGAGCAACTGGGCCACGGCATCGACCAGCGTCGGTGGCGCCGCGACAACGATCTGCGTCACTAGCCTGGAGCGGCGCAACGATTCCACCGTACGCACCAGCATGGGCCTGCCATCGAGGGCTCGCAGCGCCTTGGGAGTACCTCCCCCCAGCCGCTCACCCCGGCCGGCAGCCGGCACGATCGCCGCCACCCGGGGGCTCGCCACCGGCAACCGGTGACCTTCGCCCACCACAGGACCTCCCGTGTGCCATCCGCCACGAGGGCATGGCCGATCCAGCCGGCTCGGCGCGAGCCGCCGGTGGGCGCAACACCGCCCACCACCGTCTCGACGCCACCCAGCCGGAACCTGAGCCGGCAACGCGCTCGGGACGGCGGTCTCCCGGAAAGAGAATGCCTTTCCGGATTATCATGCCGTGCCGAATAGACCGCCTGTCGGCCGGACGAATTACGCCTGCGCCAACAAGCCCACGATCATCCGGCGAGAACCTCGTCGAGCATGGCCTCCGCCTTGTCCTCGTTGGTGCCCTCGGCGAGCGCAAGCTCGCTGACGAGGATTTGCCGGGCCTTGCTCAACATTCGCTTCTCGCCCGCGGAAAGACCGCGTTCGCGATCGCGTCGCCACAGGTCACGGACGACCTCGGCCACCTTGTTCACATCGCCGGAGGCGAGCTTCTCAAGATTTGCCTTGTACCGTCGCGACCAGTTGGTGGGCTCCTCGGTGTGCGGGGCGCGGAGCACCTCGAACACCCGTTCCAGCCCGTCCTGCCCGACGACGTCACGCACCCCGACCATGCCGACATTGTCGGCCGGAACTCGGACAGTCAGATCGCCCTGAGCGACCTTCAGCACGAGATAGAGTTTTTCCTCGCCCTTGATGACGCGAGTTTCAATCGCGTCAATCAGAGCAGCACCATGATGCGGGTAAACAACGGTCTCGCCGACTTGGAACGCCATGTGTCACGTGCCCCTTCCGCCTCTACCAGCGTAACACGCACGCATCGCCGCAGGTCAGACGCACGCTGCAGGTACCAAGACCAGCAACGCCAAGGTGAGGGCCCCGGCGCCGCCTTCCGGCCACCCGCTCCGGAGGACGGGCATCCAGGGGCACAGATCCGCCCGCCCACCCGCCAGATCGCCGCGCACCGACATCGAAGATGCCCTACCAGGTAAAATGGGTGACGACCCGGCGGATGTTGGCTACACGTTGAGCGCGGCCGCGCGGCGAACCTGGCGCGGGGGCCGGCCAGGCCGGGACGCCGTGCCGGACCCGGGCCCACCCGACCCGGTCCCGCCGCGACGCATCCCGACGCACCAGCACCCATCGCGCCACATCACCATGTAACGGTCTTCTCGACCATGCAACGGTCATCCCGCCATGAAACGGGCTATCGCCATGGAACGGACGGCGCCCGCCGGGTCGCCCGACAGGTCGTGACTCCCCCCACGCCGTGATGCTGCCCACGTCCGGGGCCGCTCGGACCAACCGCCCAGGCCAGCCGGCCCGGCTACGGCGCCGGAATCCGGCCCGAGCGTGCTCCTGGGCCGGATCCACGGGTTTCGTACCGCCCACAGCCTCCGCATGTGATGCCGAGGGATGGCTAGTGTTAGCCCCGCACGGGTGAGTCGGGAGACGGACCGTCTTAGACCGAATCATCCGGGCACCGGGGGTGACCTCTCCGCGCCGGTTACGACGGCCGGCGATGGAGGTGGCGCCACCGGTGGTCGCCCCACGGGACGACCGTCAACCAGCACCGGTGCGCACCCGAGGCACCGGTCTCGCGCAGGAGGAGCCACCGAGCTGTGAGCCGCCGTCTGGGTGCCCGTTCCACGTCAGCCACACCCGCCGTCGGCGGGGCGTCCGCCGCCCCGGAGCCGGGCCACGACGTCGGTCGACAGTCCACCTTCAGGCGGCGCATGGCCTCCCGCCGGATCGGTGCCGCGATCCTGGCCTCGGTGGTCGGGTCCGCTGGCCTGGCAAGCTGCGCTTCCGGCAACGACGCGCTGACGAACCTCGCCCGGACCACGACCAACAGCGTCTCGAGCGCCGTCGGCAGCATCACGCTGCGCAACGTCTATGTAGCAGGCCCGCTGTCCCGGGGAGACTCCGCACAGATCGTCTCGGCGTTCTTCAACGCGGGCACCGAGCCTGACACCATCATCGGCGTGTCCTCCCCCCTCGCGGCGGGCGGCAAGGTACCGAACCCCGCCGAGCTGCCACCCGGTTCCGGAAAGATCTTCATTGCCGACGGCTCCGCGCCGACCCTGCAGAACGTCCAGCAGAACCTGTTGATCGGGTCCCAGGTGCCCGTCACCATCACCTTCGCCAAGGCCGGCAGTATCACCCTGGACGTTCCGGTGGAGCAGCCCGCACCCGGCGCCTCGGCGGCGCCGGGTGCGGTTACCGGGACCCCGGGGGCAGGGCAGGAGCCCGCCTCGCCGTCGGCCGGCGCCACCACCGCGGGCTGACCCACCGCCGGCCGATCCGCCCAGCGGGATCCGGCCGGCTATCCCCATTCGCGGGTACCCGACGCCCGGGGACCCATTCCGCGCGCCGCTGTCACCGACATGTCGGACCAGCGGACTAACGTTGCGTCCATGGCATCCACTCGCCCGTCGGCCGGCGGTCGCCCGTCGAGCCGTGCGGCCTCAGGCGGGTTCCGGTGTAACAGCTGCGGCTCGGAGTCCGTGCGGTGGGCGGGACGATGCTCGCGCTGCCAGGAGTGGGGCACGCTGGAGGCGCAGGCCCCCGCCCCACGCCGCGGGGCCGGCCTGGTCGCGGGGGGTCGCTCCGCCTCGTCCGCCGCAGTGACGGCACCGGCTCTGCCGGTCATGTCCGTCGACGTGACCGCGACGAGGCGTCGCCCGACCGGGATAGACGAGCTCGACCGCGTGCTGGGCGGCGGCCTCGTTCCCGGCGCTGTGATCCTGCTCGCCGGGGAACCGGGGGTCGGCAAGTCCACCCTGTTGCTGGAGGTCGCGGCCCGCAGCGCCGCCGCCGGTGCCCGCGCGCTGGTCGTCACCGGGGAGGAGTCCGCGGCGCAGGTCAGGCTGCGGGCGGGTCGGACGGGTGCGCTGCACGAGGACCTGTGGATCGCCGCCGAGACGGACCTCGGCGCCGTCCTGCGTCACGTCGAGGAGGTCTCACCCGCCCTGCTGGTGGTCGATTCGGTGCAGACCATCTCCGCGGCCGGGGTAGACGGAGCCGCGGGCGGGGTCACCCAGGTCCGTGAGGTCACCGCGGCCCTGATCCGGACGGCCAAGGCGCTGGGACTCGTGACGGTGCTTGTCGGCCATGTCACGAAGGATGGTCTGGTCGCCGGACCGCGCCTCCTGGAACATCTGGTCGACGTGGTGCTGCATTTCGAGGGCGAGCGGCACTCCGCACTGCGCCTGGTCCGCGCGGGCAAGAATCGGTATGGACCGGCCGACGAGGTCGGCTGTTTCGAGATGGACGATTCCGGTATCCATGGCATCGCCGACCCGAGCGGGCTGTTCCTGTCCCGGTCCGGCGGCGCGGGGCTGGAGGCGGTGCCGGGAACCTGTGTCACCGTAACGGTCGAGGGCCGACGGCCACTCGTCGCCGAGGTTCAGGCTCTGGTGGCGGAGACCTCGGCGCAGATCCCCCGACGCGCCGTGTCCGGGCTCGATCCGGCCCGGGTGGCGATGATTCTCGCCGTGGTCGAGCGCCGGGCGAAGGTGCGCTTCGGCCGGGCCGACGTGTACGCCGCGACCGTCGGCGGGGTTCGGTTGGCCGAACCCGCAGCGGACCTCGCGACGGCCTTGGCGATCGTCAGCGCGGCCAGGGACCGTCCGTTGCCGGCCGATCTCGTCGCTGTCGGCGAGGTCGGCCTAGCCGGGGAGGTCCGCGCGGTGGGCTCGGTACGCCAACGGCTCGCCGCCGCGGCCCGGCTCGGCTTTCGCCGGGCGCTCGTTCCGGCGGACCCCGGCCCGGCTCCGGACGGCATGAAAGTCACCGAGGTACCCGACCTGATCGGCGCGATCGGCAAAATGCATGAAACGTAGAAAGTGTGTATTTTTCTAACCATATCAGTACTTCACGATGAGGTGGACCCCACCGGCTCCCGTCGCCCCGATAGCATCGCGACAGTGGTAATGGGAGACGGTGGGGGAAGCCGAGGAGTTGAGGGAGCCTGATGGCAGGACCACCCGGAGACGACATCTTCCGGGCGACACTGGCCGCGGTCGCGCCCGGAACCCCCTTTCGCGACGGCCTGGAACGCATCCTGCGCGGGCACACCGGCGCACTGATCGTCCTCGGCCACGACAAGGTCGTCGAGGGTCTGTGCACCGGTGGCTTCGAGCTCGACGTGGAGTTCTCGGCAACCCGGCTGCGCGAGCTGGCCAAGATGGACGGCGCGATCGTGCTGTCGTCCGACCTGCAGCGCATCGTCCGCGCGGCGGTGCATCTGGTACCGGATCCAACGGTGCCGACAGAGGAGTCCGGCACGCGGCACCGGACCGCCGAGCGGGTCGCCAAGCAGGCCGAGTTCCCCGTCATCTCGGTCAGCCAGTCGATGCACATCATCGCGCTGTACGTCGCCGGGCGGCGGTACGTGCTGGACGGCTCGGCCGCCATCCTGTCCCGGGCGAACCAGGCCCTGGCCACCCTCGAGCGTTACAAGCTGCGGCTTGACGAGGTCGCGGGCACCCTGTCCGCACTGGAGATCGAGGACCTCGTCACGGTCCGCGACGCGATTTCGGTGAGCCAGCGGCTGGAGATGGTGCGCCGCATAGCCGACGAGATCGAAGGCTACGTCGTCGAGCTCGGCACCGACGGCCGGCTGCTGTCCCTGCAGCTCGAGGAGCTGATGGCCGGAGTCGAGACCGAGCGTGAACTCACCGTCCGCGACTATCTGCCGATCGGGTCGAAGGCGGGGACGGCCGCGCAGGTCCTGGGCGAGCTGTCCGCGATGTCTCCGACCGACCTGCTCGACCTCACCGTCCTCGCCAGGGTGATCGGATTCTCCGGCGGGGCGGACATCCTGGACCGGCAGATCAGTCCGCGCGGTTACCGCATGCTGGCGAAGGTGCCCCGGCTGCCACGGATGGTGGTCGACCGGCTCGTCGACCATTTCGGCACCCTGCAGAAACTGCTCGCCGCCGGGGTTGACGATCTGCAGGCCGTCGACGGCGTCGGGGAGGCCCGCGCCCGAGCGGTCCGCGAGGGCCTCTCCCGGCTCGCCGAGTCGAGCATTCTCGAACGCTACGTGTAGTAACGCTGCGTACGGTAGTGCTAGGTGTAGTAGCCGAAGGCGACGGGAGGCCGCCTCCGGCCGGCCTGGTCGCCTGGCACGATGGCGGGAATGACCAGCACAGCCGGAATCAGCAGCGCGCCCGGACCACTGGCCGATCTCGTCCTGGACTGGTTCGCCGTCTGTGGCCGGGACCTGCCGTGGCGCCGTCCCCTGACGAGCCCCTGGGCAATCATGGTCAGCGAGGTGATGCTGCAACAAACCCCGGTCAGCCGGGTGCTGCCGGTCTGGGAGGCCTGGCTGGACCGGTGGCCGACGCCCGCCGCGCTCGCCGCCGAGCCCGCCGGGGAGGCCGTCCGGGCGTGGGGCCGGTTAGGCTACCCCAGGCGCGCGCTGCGGCTGCACCAGGCGGCGACCGTCGTCGTCGAACGGCACGACGGCGAGATCCCCCGGCACCTCGACGATCTCCTCGCGCTGCCCGGCATCGGGACGTACACCGCGCGGGCGGTTGCCGCCTTCGCCTTCCGCCAGCGCCATCCGGTCGTCGACGTCAACGTGCGCCGGCTGTTCGCCCGGGCCGTCGAGGGAAGAGCCGACCCGCCGGCCACGGTCAGCCGCCGCGACCTGGTCGAGATCGCGGAGCTGCTGCCGCCGGACGCCGAGACGGCCGCCCGGGCCAGCGCCGCGTTCATGGAGCTCGGCGCGCTGGTCTGCGTTGCCCGGATGCCTCGCTGCGCCGCCTGCCCCCTGCTGGGACGGTGTGCGTGGGTGTCCGCGGGCAGCCCGCCGAGCGCGGGGCCCGCGCGCCGGCCCCAGGGGTACGCCGGCACCGACCGCCAGGTCCGCGGCCGGCTGCTCGCCGTCCTGCGTGACGCCAGTCCGGAGGTGGGTCAGGAGATCCTCGACCAGGTCTGGGACGATCCGGTGCAGCGGACCCGCGCCCTCGCCGGACTGATCGACGATGGCCTCGTGGTACGGGTGGCGCCGGGCGTCTACGCGCTGCCCGGCTGACGTCCCTGCGGAAGGGCTCAACCCGGATCGGCAACGGCGCGGAAGCGGTAGCCGACCCCGCGGATGCTCTCGATGACCGTCGGTTGGCCGGCCGTCTCGCCCAGCCGCCGCCGCAGCCGCCGCACGTGCACGGCAAGCGTGTTCGTCTCCGTCTGCGCCGAACCCCAGACCTCTCGCAGCAGCGTCTCGCGCGTGACGACCCGGCCCGTCTGTTCCAGGAGCAGCGCGAGCAGCCGGAACTCCCGCGGCGGGACCGGGACCACGGCCCCGTCGAGACGGACCTCGTGCGCCGCGCGGTCCAGCAGCACCCGTCCGCCGCGCAGCACCTCCGGCTCGTGCATCCGGGGCGGATACGTTCCGGCCCGTCCGGTTCCGATGAACCCCACCATCGCGAGGACCTCGGGAACCCGGTACGGCTTGCCCACGCAGGCGCTGGCCCCCGCGTCGAGTCCGGCGGCAGCTCTCGGCCGGTCATCGGGGCCGACCGCGAGGAGAATCGGCACGTCGTCGTGACCGGGCACGCTACGCACCGTCCGCACGACGGTCACCCCGTCCACCACGGGCAGCCGGGCACTGATCAGCAGCGCGGCCGGATGCCGCAGACCGATCTCCAGCAGGGCCAGCGCCCCGTCCGCCACCACACTGACCTCGACACCGTTCGCGACGAAGGCGTCGAGCATGCCGTCGTCGACGTCCTCGTCCGCGATCAACAGCGCCGGGCAGCCCCCCGGCCCGGTGCCCGTCGTCCGTCTCCGCGTCTCACCGGACGGGCCGCGGTACCGACGCCCGTCGGCTGCCGGGTCTACTGCCACGACCGCCAGGCCTGCCGGAACGGCCGGGGCCTCGCCTCTCGAGCCACGGTCTTGCCCCCCCGGTTGACCGGCCCCACGCGGTACCGGGAGCATCCGCGCGTCCTGTCCGCCAATCTCCCCGTCCGTCAGCCGAACCGTCCGGAGATGTAGTCCTCGGTCCGCTTTTCCTTGGGGTTGCTGAAGATCTGCGAGGTCTTGTCGTACTCGACGAGGCGGCCGGGGTCGCCGGTCTTCTCCAGCGAGAAGAAGGCGGTCGAGTCGCTGACCCGCGACGCCTGCTGCATGTTGTGGGTGACGATGACGATGGTGAAGCTCGACTTCAACTTCGCGATCAGATCCTCGATCGCAAGAGTGGAGATCGGGTCGAGCGCGGAGCACGGCTCGTCCATCAGCAGGACCTGCGGCTCCACCGCGATCGCCCGGGCGATGCAGAGCCGCTGCTGCTGCCCACCGGACAGGCCCGCGCCCGGCCGGCCCAGCCGGTCCTTGACCTCCTCCCAGAGGTTCGCGCCCCGCAGTGACTCCTCGGCCCGCTCGTCGAGGAGCGCCTTCTTGCGGATCCCGTTCAGCTTGAGCCCAGCGATGACGTTCTCGTAGACGGACATGGTCGGGAACGGGTTCGGTCGCTGGAAGACCATCCCGACGGTGCGGCGGACGGCCACCGGGTCCGTCCCGGGCCCGTACAGATCCTCACCGTCGAGGAGCACCTGCCCCTCGACCCGGGCCCCCGGAAGCACCTCGTGCATCCGGTTAAGCGTGCGCAGCACCGTCGACTTCCCGCATCCGGACGGCCCGATGAATGCGGTGACGTTCTTCGGCTCGATGGTCAGGTTCACGTCGGCTACGGCTTTGAACTTCCCGTAGTACGCCGTCAGCCCGGAAACGTCGATGCGGGTGGCCATGGCTACCTCGACTCACGATCTGCCTGGATGCTGTTTCAGAGGGTCGGATCAGATGGGATGGGACTAAATGGGATGAGATAGGGCATGATCTGTGCCGCGCTGCCATCCCGGGTCAGGGTCATCACAGCCGCGAGCGTCTGGCGACCAGACGAGCGATGAAGTTGAGCAGCATGATGATGATGATGAGTACCAGGGCGGCGGCCCAGGCCCGGTCCACCGCCGACTGCTGCGGCTGGCCGGCCTGCGAGTAGATGTACAGCGGCAGTGCGGACTGCTCCCCGGAGAACGGGTTGGCGTTGATGAGGTTCGTACCGAAGACGGTCAGCAGCAGCGGCGCGGTCTCGCCGGCAACGCGGGCGACCGCGAGCATGACGCCGGTCACGATCCCGGGCAACGCGGTGGGGACGACCACCTTGAGGATGGTCCGCCAACGCGCCACCCCGAGGGCATAGCTGGCCTCCCGCAGCTCGTCCGGAACGAGCTTCAGCATTTCCTCGGCGGAGCGCACCACGATCGGAATCATGAGCACCGTGAGGGCCAGGGCACCCGCGAATCCGGAGAAGCCCTGGTGGAAGGCGAGGATCCAGAACGCCAGGATGAACAGACCCGCGATGATCGAGGGAAGACCGGTGAGCACGTCGACGAAGAAGCTGATTACCCGGCTGACCCGGCCGCGGCCATATTCCACCAGGTAGATGGCCACCAGCAGACCGAACGGCACGGCCAGCAGGCTCGCCAACGCGACCTGCTCCACCGTGCCGATGATCGCGTGGTAGATGCCACCACCGACGTCACGGGCGCCGATGCCGTTCATCGAGTGAGTGAAGAACTCGGGGCGCAGCCGCCTCGCACCCTTCTCGATCACATTCACGAGCACCGCGAGCAGGGGGATGACCGCGAGCAGGAAGGCGGCGTAGACCAGGTTCGTCGCGAACCGGTCCCGGGCCCGGCGGCCGCCCTCGACCAGCGTCGAGGCCACGGTCATCGCGAGGATGAAGAAGACGGCAACCAGCAGGGGGAACTGGATCCTGCTGGAGATCGAGGTCACCAGGTAGATCAGGGCCGTCAGGACGACGGCACCGGCGACGGCAGCGAGCGGTACCCAGCGGGGCAGGACCCGGCCCCGCAGCTGCAGCCGGTCCTCACCGCCCTCGACGGCGGTGCCGGGAACGGTCGCGGTGTTCATGCGGCACTCCCCGAGAACTCACGCCGCCGCGCGATGATGGCGCGAGCGATGATGTTGACCAGCATGGTGACGATGAAGAGCACGAGACCGGACGCGATAAGCGCACCGCGGCCGATGTCGTTGGCCTCGCCCCATCCGTTCGCCACGTTCGCGGCGATAGTGTTACCGGCCGGCGCGAGGATCTGCCAGGAGATGTTGAACGACGCCGGCAGGACCAGGGCGACCGCGATGGTCTCGCCCATCGCCCGCCCGAGGCCCAGCATCGAGGCGCTGATAACGCCCGGCTTGCCATAGGGCAGGACGGCGGTTCTGATCATCTCCCAGCGGGTCGCGCCCAGCGCCATCGCCGCCTCCCGATGCGCAATGGGCACCTGCAGGAACACCTCGCGGGACAACGCGGCGACGATCGGCAGAATCATGATCGCGAGGACGACGCTCGCAACGAAGATCGACCGACCGACCCCGCGATCGGTCTCGAACAGCGGGATCCACCCGAAGTAGTCGTTCAGCCAGCTCTGGATGCCCTTCATGTGCGGCGCGAGCACGAGCAGTCCCCACAGGCCGTAGACGACGCTCGGCACGGCCGCCAGCAGATCGACGATGTAGCCGAGGGCGGAGGCCATCCGGCGAGGGGCGTACACCGTAATGAACAGGGCGATGCCCACCGCAACCGGAACAGCGATGATCATTGCGATGGCAGAAGTGATCATCGTGCCGAACAGCAGTGCGGCGATACCGAAAACCGGCGGCGTGGCGTTGGGGAACCACTCCTCCGTGGTGAAGAAGTTCCCGGTATTGGCGTCGAGGGCGTTGGTGGCGCGCAGTACCAGGAAGGCCGCGATCGCGGCGATCAGTACCAGCAGCCCGACCCCGGCCGTGCGGGTGGCATTCTTGAAGATCAGGTCAGCGACGCCGACCTTGGCCTTGCCTGTCGAGGTGTCCGCCAGCCCGCCGGCCGGCCGATCACCTCCCGATGAGGCGGCCGTCACCGAAGCGGCCCCCCGAGACTCGGCGTCCGCCGAGCTGTCCGGCTCCGTCGTCATGGTCCCTCTTCCCCTGGTGCCTTCCCCTGGTACTCCGAACTCGACTTCCGCTCATGAAATGCCCTGGCCGTCACCGTCTTGGCTGGTCTGGTGCTGTTGGTCTGTTCTAGTGCGCTGTTCTGGTCTGCCGTTCTGGCCCGGATGCTCTCGCCGTCGTCAACGAACAACGGACCCGCGGTGGGGCTGTTCACCCCACCGCGGGCACCGGATAGTCCGATCGGAGCTGCGTCAGATCGACGTCAGGACAGCTTGTCGACCACCGTGCGGACCCGGGTCGCTACCGAGTCCGGCAGCGGCGCGTAACCAAGGTCGGCGATCGAGGACTGGCCCGCGTCCGACGCGGTGTAGGTCAGGAAGGACTTGACCAGCTTGGCCTGGTCGGCCGGGAGACCCGCGGTGCAGGCGATCTCGTAGGTGACCAGGTAGATCGGGTACGCCCCCTTGGTCGCCGCAGTGTAGTCGAAGGTGAGCTTCAGGTCGTCACCGCTGGCGATCTTCGCGGTGCTCAGGCCGAGGGAGGCACCATCCGTGCTCACCTTGACGTACTCGCCGGCACCGTTCTTGACCGCGACTGTGGACAGCCCGGCGTTCTCCGCGTAGGAGAGCTCCGCATAACCGATCGAGTTCTCGGTGGACTTCACGGTCGCAGTCACCCCGTCGCTGCCCTTGGCACCCTGGCCGCCCGGGGCCTTCCAGTCCGAGCCGGAGTCGAAGGTCCAGGCGGCGCCGGCCGCGCCCTTCAGGAACTTGGTGAAGTTGTCGGTGGTGCCGGAACCATCGGACCGGTGCACCGAGGCGATCGGCGCGTCAGGCAGAGTAACCCCACTGTTCTCCGCCGTGATCGCCGGGTCGTTCCACTTGGTGATGGCACCGGAGAAGATCTTCGCTATGGTCGGGGCGGACAGCTGGAGCTTGTCGACACCCGAAAGGTGGTACATAAGCGCGACCGGGCCGACCACCATCGGCAGGTCGACAGCCGTACCGGGAGTACAGCGATTGTCCGCGTCGGTCTTCTGCTGGTCCTTCAGCGCCGAGTCGGAACCGGCGAAGGAAACCTGCTTGGCGATGAACTGCTGCCGACCGGTCGAGGACCCCGTCGACTGGTAGTTGATCTTTGCTCCGTCGCAAGCGTTCTGGTACGCCTTGACCCATTCGTCCATCGCGTTCTTCTGCGCGGAGGACCCCGATCCGGTGATGGAGCCCTTCTCGCAGGCGATCGCGCTCGCCCCGTTCGACGGCTTCGCCCCGGTGCCGCCGGAGTCACTGTTGTCGTCGGTGCCACACGCCGCCACAGTGAGCAGTGCCACCATTGCAGCCCCGACGGCGGCCTGACGCTTGCCTCGGTTCACGAGCAGCCCTTCGTTCTTGCGCGCTACGGCGCCGAATCGTCCGCCCCCTGGACTGGGGCGCCGACAAGAATCGAAGCCATCTCGAATGAACGCAAGGTGAACGTCCACGAACGCGGACCTATCACCAACCGGAACACATCCATGTCACTGGATTCGTGGTTGATCAGCCAGCCCGCGGCCAATCCGATCACAACTGTGCGTGTCGAATGATCGACAAATAGTTACTCTCACTCGTCACCCCGAACATCACGCCACACCCGGAGCGCCGCGGACGAGTGACCCTCGGCCACGGACAGAAGCGTGATGAGAACGGACGGAAGCGGACGAGAACGGACGGAAGCCTGGAGAGAACGGACAGGAACAGGCGAGAGCTTGACAGGAAGATCGCCGAGCCGCCGGAACTGGATCATTCACGGTCATCGAGCGGCACCATCGCTGCCAACCTTCCGACGCGGCAAGCACCGAAAGTTCACCGACGCGTGTCATGTCCGACCCGGGGCGCCGCGCCCTGCGACGCAGTGGGACGGAGCCGGCGAAGCGGCCAACCCGCGCGCCGCGCTACGCAGCTGATCGGGATCTTCGTCCTCTGTTACCAGACGTCCGCTCTGAGTACAGATCGCCGGTAGCCAACCCCGCGTTCTCGTGCTTTGCTGTAAAGCAACATCGATGTGGCTGACAGCATCAACGGCGTATCCGAATCAACGGCGTATCCGAAGAGCAGCACGACCCGTCCGTTCCATCCGACCAGCGCATCCGCCTGCGCCGGCCCGCCCACCGGGAGCCGTCCCGCCCGGCGATGAAGCGCGCCACGACCAGCCACCGCCGCGTGGCGGGACGACGATGTCCCGTCACGCGGCGGATCGGCGGGGTCCGGCAAGCGGCAGACCGCCTGGCGCAGAGCCCGCGGGTACCGCCGCGCCCGGTCGGCCGGACGACCCGGGGCCGGCGCTGCGCACCCCCGTGCCGGCGGCACCAACCAGACGCGGCACGACACGCGACACGACAACGGAGGACGACCAGAACATGAACACCGTCGACAGCGACGATCTCCTGCCAGAACCCCGTCCGGTCATCGGGGGACGGCCACGGTCACTGGCCGAGGTGGTCACCGTCAACGACGGCTTACTCGTCCAACACGAGCTGCTCCTCGCCCCGGGAGCCACCGCCGCCGACCTGACCACCGCGATGATCCTCGTCCCCCCCACGGCCGCGCTGGTCAGCCATCACGGCGACGTGGACGTCTCACTGGTATTCCAGGAGGTTTCGCGGGATTCTCGGCGCGGGGTCGACGGGCAGCCGGTCGGACGCGGCGGCGATCCGGGCCGGACCTGAACCGTCCCCTCAGCGACCGTCCACTCTGGCGACGGGCCGTCAGCCGAGACGACCGCGACCGGCGCGAGGCGCCTTCCGAGCGGCATCCGGGGGCGCCCGCCGGGGCGGGGACACAACAGGTGCCGGTCCCCGGGGCCACGAGCCGTGGTCGAGGCAATATCGTGGCGGGGTGGCTGTACTCACCTCCCGCTCGACCGACTTTCCACGCTGGTATCAGGACGTGCTCGCCAAGGCCGAGCTGGCCGACAACGGCCCCGTCCGCGGGACGATGGTCATCCGACCGTACGGCTACGCGATCTGGGAACGCATGCAGGCCGAGGTGGACTCCCGGATCAAGGCCGCCGGGGCCGTCAATGCCTACTTCCCCCTGTTCATCCCCGAGAGCTACCTGCGCCGGGAGGCCGAGCACGTCGAGGGCTTCAGCCCGGAGCTGGCGGTGGTCACCATCGGTGGCGGCAAGGACCTGGAGGAGCCCGTAGTCGTCCGGCCCACCAGCGAGACCGTGATCGGCGAATACCTGGCCAAGTGGACCCAGAGCTACCGTGACCTGCCGCTGCTGCTCAACCAGTGGGCGAACGTGGTCCGGTGGGAGCTGCGTCCCCGGCTGTTCCTGCGCAGCAGCGAGTTCCTCTGGCAGGAGGGCCACACCGCGCACGCCGACGAGGCCGATGCCGCGGCCTACGCCCGTCGGATCGCGCTCGAGGTCTACCGCGACTTCATGACGCAGGTGCTGGCGGTCCCGGTGCTCGTCGGAGTGAAGACGCGCCGGGAACGGTTCGCCGGCGCGACCAACACGATGACCTGCGAGGGCATGATGGGCGACGGCAAGGCCCTGCAGATGGCGACCAGTCACGAGCTCGGCCAGAACTTCGCCCGCGCCTTCGACATCGACTTCCTCGGCGCCGACGGAGCCCGGCACCTGGCGTGGACGACGTCGTGGGGCTGCTCGACCCGGATGGTCGGCGGGCTGATCATGGCGCATGGCGACGACAACGGCCTGCGTGTCCCGCCCCGGTTGGCGCCGACGCAGGTCGTGGTCCTGCCAGTGCGCGACGACGAGACCGTCGTCACGAAGGCCCGCCAGATCGCCGCCGCGCTGACCGACGCCGGTCTTCGGGTGCAGGTCGACGCCCGTCCCGGGCTGTCCTTCGGCCGGCGGGTCACCGACGCGGAGATCAAGGGCATCCCGGTACGGGTCGAGGTGGGTCCGCGGGACCTGGCCGCGGGCAACGTCACCCTGGTGCGCCGGGACACCTCCGAGAAAGTGCCGGTGCCGCTGGCCGAGGCCGCCGCGCGGGTGCCGGTGCTGCTGGACGAGGTGCAGGCCGACCTGTACGCCGAGGCGCTGGCCCTACGCGAGAGCCGGACGACGGACGTCGCCACCGTTGCCGAGGCCGCCCGGGCCGCCCAGGCCGGCTTCGCCCGGATCCCCTGGCGCCTTGTCGGCGAGGAGGGCGAGGCCGAGCTCGCCGAGGAAGCGCTCACCGTGCGGTGCATCCAGACACCGGACGGCGGGATCCCCGAGGCCGGCAGCGACGCCGACGACCTCGTCTGCCTGATCGCCCGCTCCTACTGACGTCCAAGATCCCTGGCGTGGTGGCCGTCCGGAACAGAGACGATCAGCCGCACAGGCGGGCGGGGACCTGTCGGCGGCGGCCGTGGAAACCTAGGTCAGTCGTATCTTCACGAACGTATCTTCACGAAGCTTGAATTATGGGACCGGGTTAGGAGTCGTCGTCTTCGTCCACGAAACGGGCGTAATGCGTCCCGCGGTGAGTCCGCCGCCGTGCAGACAAACCGCGCCCGTCCTTCGAGAAGCGGATTCGATCTCCCTCGACCTGCCCCTCGGGGGCAGATCGGGACCGACGTCGAGATCGATTGTGTGGCCGGCGCCTCGGGATCAGGCCGTCGATTTTGGGATCAGGCCGTCGATTCGGCGGGGCTGGCCAGCAGCTCGTTCCCGAACTCTTCGGACTTCTCCGGCGAAGAGGAGATGACCGTCCCCCGGTGCTCACCACGGCAGATCGCCGTCATCGCGCCCCGCTGCTCGATATCGAAGATATGCAGCGGCATACCGAAGTCACGGGCCAAGATGAAGGCCGACTGATCCATCACCCGGAGCCCGCGGCTGATCACCTCGTCATAACTGAGGTGCGAGAAGAGCCTGGCCCCTGGATTGATCTTCGGATCACTGTCGTAGACGCCGTCCACGCCGTCCTTGGCGGCCAGCACCGCGTCGGCATTGAGCTCCAGCGCCCGCTGCACCGCCGGGTAGTCGGTAGTGAGGAAGGGCTGGCCGTTGCCGCAGGCGAGGATGACCGTCGCCCCCTTCTCCAGCAGGTGCACCGCTCGCAGCCGGATGTAGGGCTCGGCCACCGCCGGAACGGGAACCGCCGTCATCACCCGCAGGTTGTCCTCACCCAGCGCGGTGAGCTTCCCCCGGAGCAACAGACTGTTGATGACCGTACTCAACATGCCGATATTGTCGGCTTCGACCCGGTCAATACCCCACCGGTCCGACTGGTTACCACGGAAGAGGTTCCCACCGCCGACGACGATCGCCACCTCCACGCCGGACTGGCGGACGGCGATGATTTCTCGGGCGAGGTGCTCCAGCGCGTTGGAATCGAAGCCGAATTCGGCGGAACCGGCGATCGCGCGACCGCTCAGTTTGACGACCACTCGGCGGTATCTCGTCACTGTCTCCCGCTTCCCCTTTTCCATGGTGCGATCTTAACGTAGGCGGGCCAATGATCGATCATGAGCCCATGACCCCTCCGGTACACGGTAGAGCACCCGGCTCCCGGGCACGTCGCACGACGGGCGCGTCCGGGAGATCCGCCGACGGCGGACCGTACCCGCAGCACCTTTCGCCGGCGGCCCACCGACGACCGCCATCGTGATCAACCGCCATTAGGCTCCGGGGGGCGGCCGGAGGTCGGGCCCGGCAGTGCGTGGACGCCGGCGGTGGGGACGAGACGGCGGCGATGGATCAGTATCCCGCGCCCGGCCGGCACCACCAACATCACCCAAGGACTACGTCACCACTCCCGCCGACCCGAACAACCGCTCCACGCGATCACGAATCTGGATTACCGACAGACGACTTCGCCGGAGCCCGGCAGGAGAATACTGGATATGCTCGAAGCGAGGCCACCGACGGTGAGCGGCGCGACGGATCCGATACCGCGGAGGAGCACTGTTGCGATGTTCTTACCCGGAAGGCCGTCGTTATTACGGTCGACTGCACTGATCCCTATCCTGAGTGGCCTGATCGGACTGGTTGCGTCCACCGTCTGGGGGGATTTCGGCGAATGCAAGCCGCGCAACGCGGCAGGGCAGCAATCGGCCGAAGACGGCAGGCCGATCGGTGCTCTGCCGGCGCCTAGCTGCCGGCTCAGTGCTCGCGGCCGAGGAGGATGTGCGGGTAAGGGAGAGCGGCCGTGGGGTGGACGGGTAATCGGGTAGGACGCTCAGGAGCGGCCGATCCCCCCTGAACGGCAGGAAGCCCGCCTCCCTGCCGGGGAGACGGGGTGCGACGCGTCATCTGGTCGGGGTGGCGGGATTCGAACCCACGACCTCTTCGTCCCGAACGAAGCGCGCTACCAAGCTGCGCCACACCCCGCGACCGAGATGAAGCATACCCGACGGGCTCAGTGGTCCGACGGGGTGGGGTCGCCGGCCGGCACCCCGGCCGGCACCAGGGTGAGCAGGGTCGCCTCCGGCCGGCAGCCGAGGCGCAGCGGCGCGAACGGGGACGTGCCCAGCCCGGGCGACACGTGCAGCCAGGACGACCGCCCGTCGACCTCGTGACGGGACAGTCCGCGAACCCGGGCCCGGTCCAGCCCGCAGTTGGTCACGAGCGCCCCGACTCGGGGCAGCCGGATCTGGCCCCCGTGCGTGTGCCCCGAAAGGGTGAGCCCCACCCCGTCCGCCGTGAACGCGTCGAGGACCCGCGGTTCCGGTGTGTGGGACAGTCCCAACGCGAGCTCGACGCCGGGCTCCGGGGGGCCGGTCACGACCGCGAGCCGGTCGCGGCGCAGCCGGGCGTCGTCCACGCCACGCAGGTCGATCCGGCGACCGTCGACCTCGGTGACCGCCCGCACGTTGGTCAGCTCGGTCCACCTGCTGGCGGCGGCGAGACCACCGGCGAAGGCCGCCCAGTCCAGCGGAGCGCCCTTGGGCTCGGCCTCGTCGCCCCGTCGGAGGTAGCGGTGCGGGCTCTTCAGGGCCGGGACGAAGTAGTCGTTGTTCCCCGGTACGAAGACCCCGGGGAACGAGTAGAGCGGCTCCAGCGCGGCGAGCAGGGGATCCCGGGCGTCGGCCGCGGACAGCACGTCACCAGTCAGGGCGACCAGGTCGGGGACGAGCCGGGCCAAGTCCCCCAACCAGGCGAGCTTGCCATGCTGACGGGGGGTGACGTGCAGGTCGGAGATGTGCAGCACGCGCAGGGGGCGCGCGCCGGCCGGCAGCACCGGGATCCGCACCCTCCGCAGGGTGTACGCCGTGCGCTCGTACAACCCGCCGTAGGCCGACACGAGCGCCCCCGCGGCCGCGACACCCACGAGAGTCCTCGCCGCTGTGTGACGCGCGTTCATCGTCCCAGTCTCACCCACCGCGGGCGGTGACCTGCCGCCACCCGGCCCGGTTCCGCGCGCCGCGCCGCGCGCCACCGGATGCCGCACGCCACCGGGTGCCCCGCCGACGGAACCGGCGTGACCACCGTGCCCGCGGACCATAGGCTCCGGTGGTTATGAGCACCCTCAAGGAACGTCTGCGCGCCGATCTGACCGTCGCGATGAAGTCCCGTGACGAGCTGCGGACGTCCACCCTGCGGCTGGCCCTGGCCGCGGTGAAGGATGCGGAGGTGGCCGGCAGCTCCGCGCGGGTCCTCGACGACGCGGAGGTTTCGAAGGTCCTGACCCGCGAGGTGAAGAAGCGCCGGGAGGCGGCCGACGCCTACACCGCGGCCGGTCGCGGCGACCAGGCGGACCGCGAGCGGGCCGAGGGCGAGGTGATCGAGGAATATCTGCCGAAGCAGCTCGGCGACGACGAACTGGCCACGATCATCGACCAGGTACTCGCGGGTCTGGATGTCAGCGGTCCACGAGCGATCGGTCCCGCCATGAAGTCCGTGCAGGCCGCGGTCGCCGGCCGGGCCGACGGCGGCCGGGTCGCCGCACTCGTGAAGGCCCGGTTGGCGGGCGGCTGAGCGAGCCGCGCGGCCCGCGTGAGCCGGTCAGCGC
>NZ_CDWWEW010000002.1:0-19223 GCF_977966315.1 Frankia sp. CeRuru1 | reverse complement strand
CCCCGGCCACCCCTGCCGTCCTCCCGGGCCAACGGCCCCGAGCCGCCTGAAGCGTTCAGCTGCCGACGCAGGTCCGTGCCCGGCTGGCCGCCCCCGGCCGGTCGGCCGTCATTCGGCTGGGCGAGCGTTCCGAAGCCGGGTAGCGCCGATCCACCCGGCAGGACGGCCGTGCCGGTCAGCCCCCCGGAGATCTGCAGGGTGACCTCGGTGTTGAGCGAGACCTCACTGCCTGGGGCGGGCGACATCGCCACGACGGTGCCGGGAGGCGCCGGATGCGGGACCGGCTGCGACCTGACATGGAAGCCCAGCTGGACGAGCGTCTGCTCGGCGACCTGCTGCGGCTGCCCGACCACGTCCGGCAGTACCTTCGTCGGCACCTTGGGCTGGGTGTTGTCCGGGGTCGGCAGCGGTTCGACCGGTAGCCCGAGGCCGGCGATCGTCCGGATCATCGTGCGGGACCACACCTGGGCGGGATATCCGCCACCGAAGACGTTGCGACCCTTCACATTGATCAGGGGATGCGACGTCGGTCCGCGCGGGTCCGCGAGGGTCACGGCCGCGGCGAGCTGGGGGATGTAACCCGCGAAGGAGGCGGTGCTGAACCCCTCCGCGGTGCCGGTCTTGCCGGCGGCCGGCCGGCCGATCTGCCCGTTCCCGCTGGCCGTCCCGTGGTTGATGACCCCCTGCAGCACGGCGCTGACCTTGTCCGCAATCTTCGGGTCGAGCACCTGCTGGCAGGGAGCGCCGGTGTCGAAGGGAAGCGGCCGGTCCGTCCCGCCCACCCGCTGGGTGATCGCGAGCACGGTCCGCGCGTCGCACTTCCTGCCCCGCGCGGCCAACGTCGCGTAGGCGGTCGCCAGATCGAGGGTGCTGATCTCGTTGGATCCGAGGGTGGAGGAGCCGTCAACCCGGCCGATCCCGTCCACCCCCCTGCATTCGGGATCGTTGTTGTTGTGCTGCCGGATCCGGCACGAGGTGACGCCCATGCGACGGGCCACCTCGGCCGTCTTCAGCACGCCCAGCTTCTCGGCGAGCTGGATGTAGTAAGTGTTGACCGATGACCAGGTGGCGGTCGTCAACGAGTAGAAACCGTCCTCGCTGGAATCGGCGTTGCCGTAGCAGTTCTTGCCCTGGGGATCCGGGTTCGGGAAGACGTTCGAGTGGTAGCAGAGGGGGGCGTGCAGCGTCGTGGAAAGCGGTAGTCCCGATTCGAGCGCGGAGATCAGAGTGAACACCTTGTAGGTCGATCCCGGGGAGAACGAGTCCTCGTCGACGGGATAGATCTCCTTGGTGTGGACGAAGTCCGTGGACAGGGCGGCGGGCTGTCCGTCCGCCGCCGGGCCGTAGACCCGGTTGATCGCCAGGGCGAGCACCTGGCCGGTGTTCGGCTGCACCATCGCGACGCTCGCCGCCACCCGGTTCCCGATCGGGATGACCTCGGTCGCGGCCGACTGCGCCGCCTGTTGCGCCACCGGGTCCAGCGTCGTTCTGATCGTGAGGCCGCCCTCGAACAGCAGTCTGCGCGCGTCCTCCTCCGTCGGGGCGAAGGATCTGTCGTTCAGCAGCCGCTGGCGCACGAGGGCGCAGAAGAACGGCGCGACCGAGTCGGCGCAGGGATCGGCCGAGTGGGGCGGCCGGTTGAGCACCACCTCGCCGTCGTGCGCCTGGTGAAAGGCCGCCGCGTCGATGTGATGAAGTTCGAACATGCGGTCGAGGACCACGTTGCGCCGTTCCCGCGCCGCCTGCGGATGCATCACCGGGTTGAAGGCGGTCGGGTTTTTCACCAGGCCGGCCAGCAGCGCCGCCTGCGGCAGGGTGAGCTTGTCGACGTCGACGTTGAAGTAGTGCTGCGCGGCTACCTGGACGCCGTACGCGCCATCGCCGAAGTAGGCGATGTTGAGATAACGCTCGAGGATCTCGTCCTTACTCAGATGGGCTTCGAGGTACAGCGCATAACGCGCTTCCCGAAGCTTGCGCTGGACGGTCTGCTCGGTCGCGGCCTCCTTCGCCTCGGCCGTCGTCGCGGACATCAGAAGAACGTTCTTGACGTACTGCTGGGTCAGGGTCGAGCCGCCCTGGGTGACCTCGCCGTTCTCCCGGTTGGTGAGATACGCCCGGACGAGACTCTTGTAATCCAGCCCGTCGTGCTCGTAGAACCGGGAATCCTCGATGTCGATGATCGCCTGACGCATCACCGGCGGAACGCGGCCCAGGGACACGACCTCGCGGTCCTGCTCCCCGCGCAGCACGGCGAGGACGTTCCCCCGCGCGTCGAGGACGCGCGACGCCTGGGCCAGCGGGGGGACAGCCAGGTTGGCCGGCAGGTCGAGGAAGTCGTCCGCGCCGCCCTTGACGGTCAGTCCGGCCGCCCCCACCACCGGCAGGGCCAGCATGCCGACGAGCACACCCGCCACCACGCTGATCACACCGGCGCCGAGCAGCCGCGTGGCCACGAACCCCAGCCGGCGGGCCGATGATGCGAGGGGACGAGGCGCGGGCTGGTCGACGTCGCCGAAGCGGAGTTCGTCAGGCTCGTACCGGCGCCCCGGTACACGATCGCGGGCGGAATCCTCGAACCGCCCACGACCGGGCGTGGGGTGCCCAGGGGGCGCGGTCATCCAGGGACCTCCGTCCAGCCAGGCTGGGCCACCCGTCGGAGCATACGGGCCAACATTCGATCAACAAGCGCCACCCCCGCCACCCCGATTTCCACGAACACCGCAAGGCGGCGGCCCATCGCAGCCGATAATGCCGTGAGCTGGGACGTCGCAGTTCCAGCCCCGGCCGGCGACCCTGCCGGTCCCGGGCGCGCCCCGGAGGACCGTGACAACCTCCACACCGGCTGCCCCGCCGTCCACGCTCCACACCTCTACTTTTAGGCGTCATCGCGATTTCTGTCCCACAGTGGGGCAATCTCGTCAAAACGGAAACGAAGCGATGAAGAACCCGCACCACCTCCGAGCCGATACCTCATTGTCACGCAACAGACATGCGGAAGTCACAGACAGCACTACCATGGCGATCCGGATCAATGGCCCGGACTAGTCATTTGGACAACCACCCGTGTGGGGTCTGTGCCGTGGCCACGCCACTCCGTACGGTTTCGGGGCAACGCCACGTCACCACCCGCACGGGCCCCTGACCCGGACTCGAGAAGAAAGGCAGGTGGCATGACCAGAAGCCTGACCCCCACCGTCAGCACGCCACGCCGTGCCAACACGACCCATCTCGTGGGTTCCACCGTCGACGGCGACTGGACGGCCCACGCCGCCTGTCGCGACCTCGACCCGGATGAGCTGTTCGTCCAGGGCGCCGCCCAGAACCGGGTGAAGACCCGGTGCTTCGGCTGCGCCGTCCGCACCGAGTGCCTCGCGGACGCTCTCGACAACCACGTCGAGTTCGGCGTCTGGGGGGGCATGACCGAACGGGAGCGTCGCGCGCTGCTACGTCGCCGCCCGGACGTCACGTCTTGGCGGAAGCTGCTCACGGACGCCCAGGCCGATCACAGATCGGCCTCCGCCGGCTGATTCAGCGGTGGTCCGACCAGTCCCCCAAGGCCGATCGGATCCTTCGCCGGCTATCCCCGCCCGAGGACAACGTCGTCCCGGTCCGGGATCACACACGTCCGCTGTCAACCGCGTTCTCTCGCCCGGATGAACCGGGGCTCGCCGATCAGGCTGATCAAGCTGATCAAGCGGTCCGATCCAGCCGTTCGTCACGCGCGAGCGCATCGCCGATCTCCCGCAGTCCGACGAGATCGTGCACGTCTTCCGACAACGCCTCCACCTCCACCATCGGGGTGTCGGGATGGGCGCTGGTGAACCGCTCCCGCAGCCGCGCCTCCCGGCTCGCCAGCCGGACCCGATCGGCGTGGATGCGCAGCACCGCGGCGGCAAGCGGATGCTCCCCGTGCTCCTCGAGGTTCTCGGCGGCGGCGAGGCTGCGCTCGACGTTGAGCGCCTCGGCATCGCTGTGGTGCATCCGGTTCACGACCAGTCCGGCGAGGGGCATCCCCTCCGCGTCGAGCCGATCGACGAAGTAGGACGCCTCCCGTAGCGCCGCGGCCTCGGGCGCGGCGACCACGATGAACGAGGTGCCGGGATCGCCGAGCAGGCGGTAGGTCTCCTCCGCCCTCGCCCGGAAGCCACCGAACATCGTCTCCAGTGCCGCCACGAACTGGCTGACGTCGGTCAGCAGTTGGGCGCCGAGCACCTTGGTGAGGACTCGGGTGAACATGCCGAGGCCGGCGCCGAGCACCTTCACGTACGCCCGCCCGCCGGCCTTCGCCGGCGCGAGCAACAGTCGTAGCAGCCTTCCGTCGAGGAAGGCCCCGAGCCTCGTCGGAGCATCGAGGAAGTCCAGCGCCGACCGGGTCGGGGGCGTGTCGACCACGATCAGATCCCACGTGCCGGTGGCGTCGAGCTGGCCGAGCTTCTCCATCGCCATGTATTCCTGGGTGCCGGCGAAGGAGGACGACAGCGACTGGTAGAAGGGGTTGGCAAGGAGGGCCTCGGCCCGCTCGGGGGTGCTGTGCGCCAGGACGATCTCGTCGAACGTCCGCTTCATGTCCAGCATCATCGCGTCGAGGCGACCACCGGCGGCACCGTCGGCACCGGCCACCTCGCGTGGGGTGTTGTCGAGCGCGGTCAGGCCCAGGGCCTGGGCGAGTCGCCGCGCCGGGTCGATCGTCAGGACGACGACGTTGCGCCCGCGCTCGGCCGCCCGCAGCGCGAGCGCCGCGGCCATGGTCGTCTTGCCGACCCCACCCGAGCCACAGCAGACCACGATTCGTTCCGTGTCGAGCATCGCGTCGACGTCGAGCAGTGGCACGCCGGCCGGATGCGGACGCGTCCGGCGCGTTCCCGGCCCGCCGCGACGCGCCGCCGACTGCCGGACGCTCCCCGCTGCCGGCCTTCGCCGCCCCGCGGACGGCCCGGCGGACGGCGCCCCGGGTTCCCGCCGTGGTGCACCGGGCGTCGGGCACGCGGAGCTCATGCCACCATCTGCTGCGCCCGCAGCATCTCCGCGAACCGGTAGACAGTGCCGAGGTCGACGCCGTCCGCGACCAGCGGCACCTCATACACGGGGCGGCCGAGCCCGGCGATCTCCGCACGCTCAGCCGCCTCCAGCGCGACGCGATCGGCGTGCTGGGCCGCCTCCCAGGCCAGCGCCTCGACCAGCTCAGGGGTGGGCTCCATCCCAGCCTCCTTGATCCCGGCGGCAATCTCTTCCCGGTCCAGCTCCCCGCGCCGGGCTAGGCGGGACTCCTTCGCGCGCAGCAGGGGCGGGCGGGTCATGTTGACCACCACACCGCCGAGCGGCAGACCAGCGCGGGTCAGCTCGGCCACGCCGTCCACCGTCTCCTGCACCGGCATCTCCTCGAGGAGGGTGACCAGATGCACGGCGGCCCGATCGGGCGCCAGCACGGCCATCACGCTGTCGGCCTGGGCCCGGATCGGCCCGACCTTGGCCAGCCCCGCCACCTCCGCGGTGACGTTGAGAAACCGGGTGATCCGACCGGTGGGCGGCGCGTCGAGCACCACCGCGTCGTAGGCCAGCCCTCCCGGCCGGGTGGCGTCGGGCCGGTTGACCGCCTCCTTGACCTTGCCGGTGAGCAGCACGTCGCGAACCCCGGGAGCGACGGTCGTGGCGAAATCCACCGCGCCGATCCTGCCCAGGGCCCTCCCGGCCCGCCGCAGGTTGTAGAACATCTCTAGATACTCCAGCAGGGCCTCGTCCGCGTCGATCGCCAACGCGAACACCTCCCCGCCGCCGGGAGCGCTGGCCACCTTGCGCTCCCGGTAGGGCAACGGAGGGGTGTCGAACAGCTGCGCGATCTGCTGCCGGCCCTCGACCTCGGTGAGCAGGACTCGACGACCATCGGTCGCAAGCGCCACGGCCAACGCGCCGGCCACGGTCGTCTTGCCGGTACCGCCCTTGCCGGTAACGATGTGCAACCGCCGGTCCCATGGACCGGCCACCTCGCTACTCACTTCCTTGGTCACGGTGTTCTCACTGTCGATCACAGCGTTCTCGCTGTCGGTCACGGTGTTCTCGCCGTTCACAGGCTTGACCGTACCCGCGTGCACGGTCCCCACCACGGTGGTGAGCCGGGAGAAAACCCGCGGCGCACCGCGGGGCGAGCCAAGGTAGGGGATGTGGGGAGAGGTGACCGGGACGATGTGGCGGCGAAGGCTCGGGCCCGGTGACACGGGTGTCCGGAACCGTCGGCGCGATGCTCTAAGGTCCGGTGTCATGCAGACGAAGTGGGAGTACGTGACGGCGCCGGTGCTGATCCACGCCACCAAGCAGATTCTCGACAACTGGGGTGAGGACGGCTGGGAGCTGGTCCAGATCGTTCCCGGTCCCAACCCCGAGAGCCTCGTCGCCTACTTCAAGCGTCCCAAGAGCCAGTCCTGACATGGCCGCACCGAGCGAACGCCTGGCGGCGCTGGGCCTGACGCTGCCGCCGGTCCCGACCCCGGCCGGCGCCTACCTTCCCGCGGTCCGGGCGGGCGGCCTGATCTGGACGGCCGGTCAGCTCCCGCTGGTGGACGGCCGGCTGGCCCACACCGGCCTGGTGGGCGCGGGCGCCGAGGTGACCGTCGAGCAGGCCGCGGAGCTCGCCCGGACGGCCGCGCTCAACGCGCTGGCGGCAGCGGCGTCGGTGGCCGACGGACTCGACGGGATCACCCGGATCATCAAGGTGGTTGGATTCGTCGCGAGCGCCCCCGGCTTCACCGGCCAGCCAACGGTCGTCAACGGGGCGAGCGAACTGCTCGCGGCGGTCTTCGGCGAGGCCGGTCAGCATGCCCGCTCGGCCGTCGGTGTCTCGGCGCTGCCGCTGGGCGCACCGGTCGAGATCGAACTGGTGCTCGGGGGGTAGTAGGCGGTCCCGCCGGTGCCGGCCTCGGGGTCGCGGCGGCGCGCCGCGGCCGCCGGGACAAACAAACCCCGCCTCGGCACCAACGGCTCTAGCATCTGGGCAATGGTCGACCACAAGGCTGCCCTGATCGCTCGGCTGCGCTGGTCCCCGGCCGACGGAGGCCGCCGCGACGAGGTGACGGCGCGCCATCCGCCCGCGCCACCCGCGGCGGTGCGCGACGCCTCGACGGTCGTGCTGCTGCGCGACGCGCCGGGTAACCAGGGGATCGAGGCATACCTGCTGCGCCGGGCAGCGACCATGGCGTTCGCCGGTGGGATGTACGCATTCCCAGGTGGACGAGTAGATCCGGCCGATATGGGGCCGGACGTGCCCTGGGCGGGTCCATCGGTCGCCGAGGTCATGCACGCGCTCGACGCTGATCCCGCACTCGCCCGCGCGCTCGTCTGTGCCGCCGTGCGGGAGACCTTCGAGGAATGCGGGATCCTGCTGGCCGGCGCGGTGGCGGGCGAGGACGGCCGGCTCGGCGGCGGCCCGGAGGCGCTCAGCGATCAGGTGCGGGCCGCCGAGCGCCTCGCACTGGAACGGCACGAGCTCGGCCTGAGCGCCCTGCTCCGCAAATACTCCCTCGTGCTGCGGGCCGATCTCCTCGCCCCCTGGGCCAGATGGGTGACTCCCGAGACCGAGCCGCAACGGTACGACACCAGGTTCTTCGTCGCGGCGCTTCCCACGGGCCAGCATCCCGGCCAGCCCTCCAGCGAGGCGGACCGGATGCAGTGGATACGCCCCGCGGACGCCCTCGAACGCCAGATGGCCGGAACGATGGACATGCTGCCACCCACCGCGTTCACCCTCGCCGAACTGTCCGAATACGACGACGTCGCGGCGGTGCTGGCCGCCGCCCACGCCCGCGACCTGTCGCCGATCATGCCGAGGATTCTGGTCAGCGGCGGCGAAGCGCGCCTCCTGCTGCCGCATGACGAGGCATACGACGACCCGGGAAACCACGACGACCTGCGGGACGCGGGCCCCGCCGACCGGGCGCAGCAGTAGCCATGGCCGCGCCTCGACAGATCACTCCCCTGGCCGCCGTGCTTCTCGCTCCGAATCCGGGCCCGATGACGCTCGACGGCACCAACACCTGGATCCTGCGCGCCGCCGGCGAGGAGAGGTGTGTGGTCGTGGACCCCGGCCCGGACCACGCCGGACATCTGGCGGCGGTCGCGGCGGCCGGCCGCGTCGACCTGATTCTGCTGACCCACGGCCATGTCGACCACAGTGCCGGCGCAGCCACGTTGCACGATCTCACCGGCGCCCCGGTCCGGGCGCTCGACCCCGTCTTCCGGCTGGGATCGGAGGGGCTCACGGCCGGCGATGTGATCGCCACGGCCGGCATCGAGCTCCGGGTCCTCCCCACTCCGGGGCACACCGCCGACTCGTTGTCGTTCTTTCTACTCGGGGAAGACGGGCCGCCCGGCGGAGACGAGCACCCCGCGGATTACCGGGACCGGCCGGAGCCGGGCCCGGCCTCCGGCGGCCTCCTGCCCGGTCCGGCGGTGCTGACCGGAGACACGATTCTCGGGCGTGGCAGTACCGTGGTCGCCCACCCGGACGGCCGTCTCGGCGACTACCTGGACAGCCTGCGGCTGCTGCGGGAACTCGGCGAGACCACCGTGCTGCCCGGCCACGGCCCCGAACTGCCCGCGGCCGGCCACGCGGCCGAGCGCTATCTGGCTCACCGCCACAGCCGGCTCGACCAGGTGCGGCGTGCTCTGGTGGACGCCGGGGTCAACGCCGCGGAGGCGGATGCGGCCGACGTGGTCCGCCGGGTCTACGCGGACGTCGACCGCGCCCTGTGGTTCGCGGCGGAACTGTCGGTCCGCGCCCAGCTGACCTACCTGCGGGAGCACCCCGACGGCGCCTGATCAGCCCAGCCGGCCAGCCGGAATGCCGATGGCGAGCGGCACGTCCGTGGCAGCGGTAGCCGGACGGCCGCCTCACACCACCGAGAGATATCGGATCGATACCACGCGGCGGTATCGCAGCAGCATCGACGCGGCTGCGGTCGGTCATCCGACAGGACGGGATTCGGGGAAGGAGACCCAGGCCACTAAACTCTGGCACGGAGGGAACCGCCCGTGCGCAGGATGACGATTTCGACCAGCCGGAAACCGGGCGACCGGTCCGGCCCCCCACCCACCGGCCACCCGGACGGGAGGCCCCACCCATGGTGATCACAGCTCCGCACACGGGCCCGCTGCGGTGCCCCCGGTGCAGCTCGGCGGCCGTTCCGGGCGGACGATTCTGCTACCACTGCGGCTTGGAGTTCACCTCGGTCGAGAGTCCCGCGGTAGATGCTTCCGAGCGCCGGGTCGTCACCGTTCTGTTCGGTGATCTGTCCGACTTCACCGCCTGGGCGGAGGATCGCGATCCGGAACGCGTCGGGGAGATGACCGATCGGGTCCTCGCCGCCCTCGCCCACGAGATCGACGAGGTCGGCGGCCGCGTCGACAACCTTACCGGCGACGGCATCATGGCCGTCTTCGGGGCCCCCACCGCCCATGAGGACGACCCTGAACGTGCCGTTCGGGCCGCCGCCGCGATGCAGGAGACCGTTCGTCGGCTGGTGCTCACCTCCACGGGGGGTGACGATGACGGCCGGCTCGGCCTGCGGGTGGGCGTCAACACCGGCGAGGTCCTCGCGGGGGTGCAGGCCGCACTCTCCTACACCGTGATCGGCGATACCGTGAACACCGCCGCCCGGTTGTCGGCCGCGGCCACGATCGGCACCGTCTACGCCGGCCGGGAGACCGCGCTCGCCACCCGGTCCGTGGCTACCTGGCGAGAGCTGCCCGACCTGGTCCTCAAGGGCAAGCGGGAGCCCGTCCCAGCCTATGAGCTGGTGAGCCTGCGCCCGTCGAACGTCGCCCGCCCCGGACTCGCCGACGACGCCATGTTCCTCGGCCGGGACGCCGAGCTCACCTCGCTGACCGATCTGTTCGACCTGGTCGTCACCAACCGGTCACCCGAGGTGGCGCTGATCACCGGGGAGGCCGGGATCGGCAAGACCCGGTTGGCCGTCGAACTCGCCTGTCGGGCGGAGCGGGCCCCTGGCACGACGGTGCTCTGGGGACGGACGGTCCGGCACGGTGACGGCCATGGGCTGGCGCCCCTGGTCGACGTCGTTCGCAACGCGTGCGGGGTGACCGACGGCGACTCCCTCGACCGGGTGGCCGACCGCGTCCGGCGAACTGTGGCGGGGCTGGCGCATCCGCACAGCGGTGCCCGGCTGCCACCCGGCATCGCCGACCGACTGCTGCTGCTGCTCGGCGTTCCGCTCGACCGGCGGTCCGCCGTCGCCACCGCGGCGGCTCCGGGGGATCCGGCGGCCCGGGCCTCGCACATCGCGGAGGCCGAACAGCGGTCCGTCGACGCGACGGTGGACGCGGTCGCCCTGCTCCTCGGCGCGCTCGCGTCCTCCGGGCCCATCCTGGTCATGATCGACGATCTGGAATGGGCGACCAGCCAGCTCAGCGACGCGATGAGCCGGCTGGCCTCGGCGTTGTCCGGACCGGTTCTGCTTGTGCTGCTGGACCGGACGGGTCCACGGCTCGCCGAGCTGCCCCACATCCATCGCATCGCCCTGCGGCCGCTGAGCCTCGAGGCCTCCAGCCGCCTGTTGCAGGATCATCTCGGCGGGGTGCAGCTGGAGCCCCGCGGCCGGGCCGATCTGCTCTCCCGGGTGCATGGCAACCCCTTCTTCCTGGTGGAGCTGCTCAACCTGCTGATCGACCGTGGAATGCTGCACCAGTCGGCCGAGACGACCAATGGGGAGTGGCCGGGCTGGGTCCTCGAGGGCTCCCTGACGGAGGCGACTCTTCCCGCTGGGGTGCAGTCGGTGCTGGCCGCCCGCATCGACGATCTCGACCCGGTGGCCAAGGCGGTGCTGCGCGCGGCGGCGGTGCTCGGCCCGCGGTTTCCCGCCGAGGCGCTGCCGGTGGTCGACGAACGGCCCGCCGAGGAGGTCACCCGCGCGCTGCGGGTACTGACCGAGCGCCAGCTCGCCCGGCCGCCCCGGGCGACGGAGACGAGGTGGCGGTTCGTCCATCCCATGGCCCGCGACGCCGCCTACGCCGGGCTGCCCAAGGTCGAGCGGGCCCGCCGGCACGCCACGGCGGCGCGCTGGGGGGTGACGGCGATGGTCGGCAGCTCGCGGGCCGTCTCCACCTTTGTCGCGAACCACGCCCTGCGGGCCTATGACCTGGCCGCATCGATGAACCTTCCCGCCACCGATCCGGCCTGGTCGTCCCGGATGTCCGGGTTCCACGCACATGTCCGGCTGGCGCGCGAGGCGCTGGCCCGAGACGATCATCGGGCCGCCGCCGACCTGCTGGCCAACGCGCGCCGTCTGGGCCGCGGCATCATCGACCCGGACGAGGACAATGCCGCCCGCGTGCTGCACGCCGAGGCCCTGGTCGCGCTGCGCCAGCTCGACGAGGCCGAACGCACGCTACGCCCCACGCTACGGGCCAACGCACCCGCCCGACGGGCCGCCGCCTTCTCCGTGCTCGGCGAGCTGCGCCAGAAGCAGGGACGCGCCGAAGAGGCGGCGCAGTGCCTGCTCACCGCCCTGGAATCGGCGCAACAGGCCGGTGACGACCACGCGGAGGCCGCCGCGTTGCGCCGGCTGGGCATGCTCGAATACAACGCTGGCCGCATCGACGCGGCGGAGGAGCGCTACCGCGAGGCCCTCGCGATCGCCCGCCAGGTCGACGACCCCCGCGGGGTCGGGTGGGCGTTGCAGCACCTGGCCTGGAGCGCCACCACCCGGGGGGACTACCCCCGCGCCGAGCGGACGCTGCGCGAGGCGTCCGCGGTGTTCGACCGGCTCGAGGACACCGGCGGCCTCGGCTGGTGCCGGGGCACGGAGGCGCTGGTGCTGCTGCTGTCCGGGCAGCTCACCCGGGCCCGCGAACTCACCCGCGAACTGATCGAGCTGGCCAGTTCCGTGGGCGAGCAGTGGGGGATGGCCGTCTGCCTCACCATCGACGCGATAGCGGCCGCCGAGCTGGGCGACATCGCCACCGCCGAGGCCCACGCGGAGCGGGCCGCTGAGCTGTTCGCCAGCATCGGCGACGCGTGGGGAACGATGCTGACCCTGGTCGCCCGTGGGCTGGCGGCCCGTGGCACCGGCGAACCGGCCCGCGGGGCAGAGTACCTGGAACAGGCGTGTGCCGAGGCGGCCGCCCGCGGGCACGTCGTCGTCGGCGCGCTGGCCCGGGTGCTGCTCGGGCTGACCTGGCTCGACGCCGGCGAAGTGGACAAGGCCGGGCAGGCCGCCGAGATCGCGCAGGCGGACCTCGCGCAGCTGGAGTTGCGCCCGCATGCCCAGCTCGGGGCGAAGGTACTGGTCGCGCAGATCGCCCGGGCTCGCGGGCGGCTCGATGAGGCGACCGAGCTGTTGCGGGAGGCATTGTCGGCAAGCGAACCGGCAACCCTGATGTTCCCCCGCCGGCAGGCATACGCCCATCTCGCCGGCATCCTGTTGGATGCCGGGCAGCCCGCCCAGGCTCTCATCGTGGCCCGGCGCGCGGTCAACGTGGATGCCGAGGACGTACGCGCCCAGGTGCTCGGTTACCGCGCGCTCGGCACCGCGTTGGTGGCCAACGGCGATCTGGAAGGCGGTCGTGCCGCCTATCTGCGGGCCCTGGCGGCCGCGACCGCCACGGGGGCTGTCAGCGAGGCGCCGCAGACCCGCCGGCTGCTGGGGAACCTGCCGGTCAGCGGGGCCGCCGACGCCGCCGGCGGCGCGACCACCACCCCCGCGGGCGTGGCCGGGACGGCCGGATAACCCGCTGGAGCGGTCACCTCCCGTGGCCAGGCCTTGCGCGCGTCGACCGGCGCTCGAGGCCCCGGCGGGACCCCGAGCTTTTCGCCGGTCGCCGGTCGCCGGCCTCAGCGCGCGCGGCGGGACAGGCGTTCGCGATCGAGCAGCACGACCGCGCGGGAGTCCAGGCGCAGCCAGCCCCGGGTGGCGAAGTCGGCGAGCGCCTTGTTCACCGTCTCCCGGGATGCGCCCACCAGCTGGGCCAGTTCCTCCTGCGTGAGTCCGTGCTCGACACGGACACCGGCGGCCTCATTGCCGGGCTGTGCCGGCTCTCCGAAGCGTTCCGCCAAGTCGAGGAGGGCTTTCGCCACTCGCCCCGGCACATCCGTGAACACCATGTCAGCAACGTTGTCATTGGTACGCCGCAACCGGCGGGCCAGCACTCGCAGGAGCATCGCGCCCGCCTCCGGGCGTGATCGCAGCCAGGGACGCAACGCGGTATGTTCCAGCGACAGCAGCGATGCATCCGTGACTGCCGTAGCGGTAGCCGTGCGGGGGCCGGGGTCAAACAACGACAGCTCTCCGAACAGGTCTCCGGGACCCATCACGGACAGCAGGTTCTCCCGGCCGTCGGCCGACTGACGTCCTATCTTCACCTTTCCGGACAGGACGACGAAGACCCGGTCCCCGACATCTCCTTCACGGAACAGCACGTCCCCACGGGTGACATCCTGCCGATCAAGATGGTCAGAGAGGGCCATTCGGTCCTGCTCGGACAGCCCTACGAACAGTGGTACGCGGGCAAGCAGATCCTCCACGGTCCTGAGCATGCCAGGACTATCGGCAGAGAGCACGGCCAGGGACCCCCAGATGGCTCCGACAGGCCGATCGACAGGGCCCGACAGGCCGATCGGCAGGGCCCGACAGGCCCGATCGGCCCGGCCTAGCCCCGCGCGGTCAGGCGGCTCGATGCTTGCCCGGCGGCGGTCGGCGCAGACGCCGCCGGTAGCGCTCCAACGCGGCGGGGAGGCCCTGATTGACGAAGGTGCTGACCTCATCCGGCCGGGCGTTGTCGAGGAAGCCCTCGAGGCCCTTACCGGTGTCGGCGGCATTCAACGGACGTTCCACCCGTTCCATCGCCAGCAGAAGGCCGAGAAGCAGCAGGGGAAAGGTGACCGCGGCAATGACAAACATGACCTCTCCATGGTGGCCGACCGGCGACCATCGCATGCGACCGGGGGTGGGTGTGTCGCGCATCGGCCACCTGGCCGGAGCCCGTTCGGACCACCCGGCAGCGGTGCCGGACGGGCGGATCGACCGGCAGATACGCTGCCAGACATGCCCGCAACCGTCGACGCCGCGGCCGAGACCCCGCTCGCGAAGACCCGGCGGGCTCGCCGGATAGTGCGTCTGCTGGGCAATATCCATCCCGACGCCCACATCGCGTTGCACTTCGACAACGCTCTCGAACTGCTGGTCGCCACCGTCTTGTCGGCCCAGTGCACGGACAAGAAGGTCAACGAGGTCACTCCTGGAGTGTTCGCCCGTTATCGGACCGCAGCCGACTATGCGGGCGCGGACCGCGCCGAACTCGAGGACATGCTGCGACAGACCGGGTTCTTCCGCGCCAAGGCGAACTCGCTGATCGGCATCGGCGCGGCCCTGACCGAACGCTTCGACGGTGAGGTTCCACGGTCGCTGGCGGCCCTGGTGACCTTGCCGGGCGTCGGTCGCAAGACGGCGAACGTCGTGCTGGGGCATGCGTTCGACCTGCCCGGAATCACCGTCGACACTCACGTCGGGCGGCTGTCCCGCCGCTTTGGGCTGACCACTCAGACCGACCCCGTCAAGGTCGAGTCGGACCTGGCGGCGCTCATCGAACAGCGGGACTGGACCATCGCCTCCGATCGCATGATCTTTCATGGGCGACGGATCTGTCACTCGCGCCGCCCGGCCTGCGGCGCCTGCGGGCTGGCCCGGCTGTGCCCGTCCTTCGGGCTCGGCCCCACTGAGCCTGCCGAGGCGGCCCGGCTGGTCCGGGGAACACGCAACGACGTCGAGACCCTGCGATGAACGAGATGCCAGCCAACGCCGGCGGCGCCTTCGACGCCGACGGGGCCACCGTCCCCCCGCCCCCGGCCTGGCTGCGCACTCTGGCGGAGAAGGCCGGGCAGGCCCTCGTGACCAGCCGGACCCATCCGGGTCATGCGGGCGCGGATGCTCGACCGGCCGCCGTACTCATCCTGTTCGGCGATGATGGCCCGGAGGGGCCGGACATCCTCCTGCTCGAACGGGCGGCCGAGCTGCGCAGCCATGCCAACCAGCCCGCGTTCCCCGGTGGCGCCACCGACGCGACGGACGAGTCGCGGGTGCACACGGCGCTGCGCGAAGCCGAGGAAGAGGTAGGGCTCGATCCCGCGGGGGTCGAGGTGCTCACCGTCGCCTCCCCGCTCTACCTGCACGCCAGTCGTTATCTCGTGACCCCGGTGATCGGCTGGTGGCGTATTCCGTGCGCGGTCGTGCCCGTCGATCCCGCCGAGACCTCGTCGGTCGTCCGGGTGCCACTCGCGGAGCTGGCCGACCCGGCCAACCGGGTCATGCTGCGCCACCGCACCGGCCTCGCCGGACCCGCCTTTCGGGTCCGCAGCATGCTGGTGTGGGGCTTCACCGCGGGCATCCTCGATGTTCTTCTCCGTCTCGGCGGGTGGGAACGACCGTGGGACGACACCGAGCTCATCGACTACCCAGTCGCGCGGGCCACGACCAGCGGGACCCCGGTCATGCCCGCGCAGACGTCCCGCCCGCCGGCACCGTCCCCTGCACCGCTACAGTCCGGTCCACTGGACAAGTCCCCGTCACTGGACAAGTCCAGCCCGCCGACGGCACCGGCATCGCCCTGCGACGAGAGGCACAGCTGATGACCAGCACCGCGGACCGTGACCATGCGGGACCGCGACCGTCCATCCACTCCCCCCGGCAGGGGCGGTCACGACGGCCGGGTGGTATCCAGCGCCCGCCCGCTCGGGTGGCCTGGATGGACCGGGCGGGCTGGACCGGACGGACACCCCGGCTGGGCCGGCTCACGGTAGCCCTCGGGCTGGCGCTCGGTCTGTTCCTGGGCGCCGCGGGCTGCGGCGGCTCGGGCAAGGACGGCGCGTCGGCGGGGCCCTCCCTCACTCCCACCGAGGGAGCGGGCGGCCTGCAGATCTTCGCCGTCACGGGCCTGCCGAACCTGCACTTCTCCGCGATGGAACTGGTGGCCAGGCCGGGACGGATCCGCGTCGACTTCTCGGTCACGCCGCAGTCCCCGCCGCACAACTTCGTCATTCCGCGGATTCCCGAGGCACACACGCGCATCGTCTCCGCGGGAGAGTCACAGAGCATCACCTTCTCCGTGACGGAACCGGGTAGCTACCCGGTGGTCTGCACTCTGCATCCCAACATGACAGCCACACTGAAGATCGCCTGAGTCGAACCGACGCCCGTCGTGCTCAACGTCCTGGACATCGTTCTTCTCCTGCTCGCCGTGCTCTTCGCGATCTCCGGGTACCGGCAGGGCTTCCTGGTGGGCGCGCTGTCGTTCGTCGGCTTCCTCGGCGGCGGTGTGCTCGGTGCCAAGGTCGCGAAGCCCTTCGCCGAACTGATCGGTCAGGAGAGCCACGGCGCCATGGTCGGTCTCCTGACCGTGCTCGGTCTCGCCCTGGTCGGGCAGGTCGCGGGCACCGCGGTCGGGGTCGCCATCCGGGACCGGGTGACCTGGCGCCCCGGCAGGGCCGTCGATGCCGCCGCGGGTGCGGTGCTCTCCGGCTTATCGGTGGTTCTTGTCGCCTGGCTGCTGGCGACGGCCGTCGATCGGTCGCCCTTCGAGTCCCTCGCTCGCTCTGTCCGGAAATCGCGGATCCTCGCCACCGTGGACGCCGGGATGCCCAACGAGGTCCGCAGTGCATTCGCCGACCTGCGCCAACTGGCCGACAACAACGGCTTCCCCGAGGTCTTCGCCGGGCTCGGCGGCGGGCGCATCGTCGCCGCCGAGCCGCCCGATCCCGCTTCCACCCAGACTGCCGGGGTCCGCAACGCGGCGGCGAGCATCGTGAAGATCCGTGGCGTCGCCAGGTCCTGCGACAAACGGGTCGAGGGATCCGGGTTCGTCATCGCCCCGCAACGCGTCATGACCAACGCGCACGTCGTAGCCGGGGTGCACCGTCCGATGATCGTGCTGGCCTCGCGCACCCTGCCGGCCGAGGTCGTCCTGTTCGACCCCGACCGGGACGTCGCCGTGCTCCGCGTGCCGGACCTGCAACGGCCGCCGCTACGGTTCCGGATAAACCCACCGGCCGCGGCCGAAGATGCCGCAGTGATTGCCGGTTATCCCCAGGACGGGCCCTACACCACTGTGGCGGCGCGCGTCCGCAACCATCAGACCGCCCAGGCCCCGGACATCTACTCGCACGGCCTCGTCCTGCGCGACATCTACGCGGTCCGCGGACGGGTGCTGCCGGGAAACTCCGGTGGACCCCTGTTGTCCGAAAGCGGGGACGTCCTGGGCGTCGTGTTCGCCGCGGCCGTCAACGACAGCGACACCGGTTACGTCCTGAGCGCCGCCGAAGTGGCCAGGCCTGCCGCCGCCGGGGTGATCGCCACGGCGGAGGTGAGCACGCAGGGGTGCGACTGACCGCCGGTACTCCCGCACCGGCGGCCGGGCGACGCTCAGGGACGAAGCCAGCCGAGCAGTTCGGCGTTGACGAGGTCGGGGGCCTCCTCATGCGGGAAGTGCCCGATCTCACCGAGCAGGCGCCAGGTGTAGGGACCGCTGACGTAACGCCCGGCGCCCTGGGCGGTGGACGGCAGGAAACAACGGTCCATTTCCCCGTGTATCTGCAGGGTCTCCATCCGCAGCGACCGACGGAGGACACTACCGAAACGCGCCCCATCGGGCCGGAACAACGACCGGAAGATCCACCGGTGGTACTCCAGGGAGCTGTGCGCCACCCCGGGAATGCGCATTGCCGATCGATATCGCCGCTCGGCCTCGGCATCCGGATACCCCGGTCCTCCCCAGCCGCGTAGCAGCGTTGCGACGTGGGCGGCGTCCTCGGCCACCAGGACCCGTTCGGGCCGCCATGGCAGCTGAAAACCGAGCATGTACCGGCTGGCGGCACCCTGACCACGGGGATCCGCCGCGATCTGGTGCCGCAGCCGCAGCGGATGAGGCATGGCCAGGATCGCGAGCCGACGCACCACCATCGGGTGACGAACCGCGGTGGTCCAGCCAAGCAGCCCACCCCAGTCGTGGCCCACGACCGCGGCGTCCGGTTCCCCCAATGCCCTGACCAGACCGGCCACGTCATCGGAGAGAGTGAAGGCGTCATAGCCCCGAGGCGGCTTGTCACTCGCTCCATAGCCGCGCAGGTCCGGCGCGACGACGCGGTAGCCCGCCGCCGCCAGCGCGGTGAGTTGGTGACGCCAGGCCCACCAGAACTGCGGGAAGCCGTGCAGCAGCAGGACGAGCGGGCCACTCCCCAACTCCGCCACGTGCAGCCGGGTACCGTTGGCAGACACGTCACGGTGCCGCCACGGCCCGTCGACCAGGACGGTGGCGGGCTCGGGAACGGTGTCCTCCATCGCCTGCCAGGATGGCAGACCAGCCCTCGGCCCCGGACCGGCGGTGCTCGTGACGGGCCGGTCGTGGGGTCCGCAGTCGGCCCTCGAACGTCCGCCGCCGGCTCCGTTGCCAGACCCTCTGCCGACCGCCGGCAGGCTTGGGTACCGGCGGACACCGCGCACCCAGCGCGGGGGTGTCAGTGCCCGCGCTGGCCCGGGTGGGCGGCCGCATCCGCCGACCCGACTGGGGCGGTCGACCCGACTGGGGCGGTCGTGGGATTACGTAGCCAGGTGATGTCGTCGCGCACGGTCTGGATGGTCCGCTCGGGCGGGGAGAGCTTGCGGAACCGCGCCATCGCGAACAGGGCCAGCAGCCCCGCAACGACGAGGTAGAGACCGGCCGTCAGCAGATAGGACCAGAAACGCTCGATGCCGGCCCAGGTGAACAGCTCCCCCAGAAAGATCGTGACGGCGATCAGAGCGCAGAACCCGAGGCCGGCCGCCACCGCCAGAAAACCGATTCCGAGCACAGCTGACACCGCCTGCTGGGCGAGCTCGGCCTTGGCCAGGTTGATCTCCTGACGAACCAGCAACGAGACATCGCGAGTGGCCAGGGCCACCAGCTCACCCAGCGTCGGCTCACGGCCGTCCCGAGCCTTCCCGGCTGCGATCGACACTTCTGGTCCTCCCTCTGGCGGCGACCCGCCCGTGCTGGACGGCGGGACAGTTCGCGCTACCACCCTGATCCGACCTGCGCCCTGATCCGACAGGGTCCGAACCGGCGGCGGACCGGGAAGCCCCACCGGAGGCCATCCGCCCTGGGCCCCTCCGGCCCATACCGGCAACACCCTCCCGGCAACACCCTCCCGGCCGACCGTCCCCCGTCGTGACGCGGTCCGCCGCCCCGGTCCC
>NZ_CDWWEW010000001.1:29929-55469 GCF_977966315.1 Frankia sp. CeRuru1 | reverse complement strand
TCTCCAGACGAGTGGGGATGGGTCCAAGCGGCTCACGCGCCGCGCTGGTCGGCCCGGCAACGCGCGCACGCGGCGGCCATGTTCGGGCTCGTGTTCCCTCCCTCCGGTGACGGATCCGCCGCTGCTCCGTGAGGCGGACGGCCACGCTCCCGCTGGTCGGGGGACGCGCGGCCGTCCACCGGCGGGCCTATGCGGCTTCGGTAGCGGCACCCTTCCACTCAATGACGATCAAATCCGGGTCGAAGCGGCTGCCCTTGTACCGGGCCTTCTTCACCACGACCGCGTTGATGTAGTCCTCGACGATCGCACGCTGCCGCGACAACGGGTAGCTGTCCCACTCGGCGCGGATGTTCGCGGGACGCGCTTTGACCACCGCGACGGTCGAAACGTGCTTCTTCCGCTCGGCGAGCAACTCCCTTTCCTGGTCCTCGAAGTGCCGAAGTAGATCAAAGTACCGATCCGTGCTGATCTTCCGCTCCTTGTAACCGGCGTTGAGTGCGGCTATCCGCTCCTGCGTGTCGGCAAGCTCGTTTTCCTTCGGCCATGTCGTGTCAACACGGGCCGCGGCCTGGCTAAGCTCCATCTCCACCTTGGCGATAAGAGCAGCAACGACGTAGGCATCGACCTTGGCGCCATCGCGTACGATCTTGGCGCATCCAAGATTCTGCGGGTTGCACCGGTAGGCGTACCCGCGTTCTCCCGGGCGGGGCATGCCCGACATCTTCCGGGTGCACTCCCCGCAACGGGTGATTCCGCTGAGCAGATAGCGGCGGGCGTTGTGACCGGTCCCGGGCTGCTTCCGGCGACCGATCTTCGCCACGACCTTTTCCCACTCGTCCGGCGTGATGATCGGCTCCCACTGTCCGACCACAGGATTCCCGGCCGGGTCCCGGACGATTTCGACGTGTCGGCATGTCTCTCCGGTCTGCGGATTGACCGTCGACACCATCCGGCCACGCCATCCGCACAGACGCGGGTTCCGCAGATACGGCTTGATCGTGTTCACCCGCCACGGCTTCCCCCGGGTACCGGTGATCCCACGCGCGTTGAGATCGCGCACGACCGCATCCAACGGGATGCCCTCGGCCACGTCCCGGCAGACCTGCCGCACGATCGGCGACTCCACCGGATGCAACGTGGCATGATCCTCAGCCCACCCGAACGGACGCGGTCCCGAGCCCGTTGACCCCTCCGCCTGCAACTCCAGATGCTTACGGCGCACCCGCCGTGCGGTGTCCGCCGAAGACTTGTTCGCGCACGCAACCAAGATCCGGGCGGTGAACCGGCCATTGTCCGTCAGAAGATCAAAACCGCCGGTCAGACCCACCACCGGGCGGCGGTGATGCTCCACGATCTCAATCGCGTCTTCCAGGTCCCGGGGATCACGCGCCAACCGGTCCAAGTCATAGACGACCACGCCCTGAATCACACCGGAACGCAGATCGGCCAACATCTGTTCCCATAGCGGCCGGACTACCCGCCACACCACGGTGCCGTCCGGGAGACGTACCTTCCGCTTCTTGTACGCGGACGTGTCATTCTCGTTGTAGACCTTGCCCACCGTGCCACCGACCGAAGTCACCCACGCGCGCTCGTCCGCTTCCTGGCGGCCGGTACCCTTCTCATCCTTGGCCGCGTCGTCAGAGATCCGAAGGTACAGACCCCACACCCGACCATCAAACTCGACCAACGACCGGACATCGACCCCAGCATGCGGGTAAACAGCCGGAACCGGAAGCCTACGAACAGAACCGCCATCTACGACCATCGACATAATCAAAGTATATTTCGGAAAACATCCTCGTACCGATGTCGAGGAACTGGCGGATCCCGACCTCCCCGGCCAGGAACCGGGTCGCCCGCGTCATGAACGCCCGGTTCTCCCGGGCCGTGACGCGGGCATTGGGGAACGCGGCGATGACCTGCTCGGCGGCCTCCCGGTCGGCCGGAAAGTTGTCCTTCCCGCCCAGGTAGTAGTCATACATCCGGGCCGTATGAGGAAGATCCATCCGCAGGTTCACCGGCTCCCGGTCCCCCGTAGTCGCTACCCACGCCGGGTCCCGTGTTTCCGTCACCGCTCCTCCATCCCCTTGCCGCTCGGACGTCCGCTCGCCACTCGGATGATGCCACTCGGATGCCACTGACGAGCACCCTAACGGCACGGGCAGGCACCATCCACAGCAACCCTGGAGAAGGTCCTGCCCTGGAGAAGGCGGCCACTGGAAACGGGCCCGGCAGGGCCCGTCGCCTTTCCCACCCACACCCGGCTACGGAAATGGGAACGTCCCCACCGCTGCAACGCCGGCTCCACGCACCCGAACCGCCCAGTCCAGGCGCGATACCAAAACTTTAGGTTCATGTCCATTCACGGGTGAACCCGTGGTTTTCCCGTCCGGCGATCGCCGGGCGGCCAGCCAGGGGTGGCCAGCCAGGGGCGGCCAGCCGCCATCCCGCTCCTGCACGCAGGCGAGCCGCAGCAACACCGTCAGCAACGGGAGCACCGTCGGCGGACGTGGACGTTCATGCCCTTGAGGTGGTGCCCGCCGGTCTTTCGACGGTGGCGGGAGCTCGGATTCGACCACCGCCCATACTCCTCGCCACGCTCCGCATAAAAAAGAAGATCTAAACCAGGATCTCCTGGAAGAGTGGCTTCGCTCAGGACACTGACCACCCGATTTCCAGCTATTGACTACCCGGAGGGGTGGTGCACTACTCCCCGCCGACTGCAACGCTGTGACTCACTTCATACAACAAGGCAGCGGAAAGCCGATGGGAACCCTTGCCAACGTCGACAACGCTGACACGCTCACCGACCTGTATGCGACGGACGGTGAACCTGTCACGCAGGTCAAGACGGTGACAGCACTGCACGATCAGGCACGGTGTTTCGTCGACCGCCAACCGTCATGATCTTCGCTGGCTGTGCACGCAATACGGCGATCCGGGTTGACACCCCGCCAAGGAGAAATAATGACCCCCGCATACCCGATCACCCACGATAGGTGGTACACGCTGCCGAGGACGCCCGCCGTCGAGTTCTTCCAGGCGAGAACTCGGGAACTTGTCCCGCAGCGGCCAGCCAAATCCGGCAAGACCTTGGAAAAACTGGTCGTAAACCCGAAGTCCCCCCGAATCGCTATGTTTTTCCTCGACGCCGCTGCCCAGCTGGCCACTGCGGCCGCCTGCTTCCGGACCACCCGGCGGGTTCGCGGGACGGAGCGCCGCCGCCGGCGGCTCGCCCGTCTCACCGCTGGCGTGCTGGTCGCCAACCTCGCGACGGCGGCGGCGTTCCTCGCCGGCGGCTTCCTGACTGGCCGCATGTCCCCGAGCTATGCCGTCTTCCTCGTTCTCTACGGGGTGGCCCTGGCCGGGCTACTGTCCCTACCCACCGCACCGGTGGAAGGCCAGGGCGAGAACACCAGGACCGCGCGGCACGGCGGATACTACTGGCATGCGATCACCCTGCTGGACTGTGTGCTGATCGTCGGCTCGATCACCCTGCTGGAGTGGGGGACGACGCTCGCCGCGCTCGTCCCGGCCAGCCCGCCCGACCCCATCCAACTCCTGGCCGCCCTGCTCCACCCGGTCGCCAGCCTGACCCTCGCCACGGCGGTGCTGCTGATCGCCTGCTTCCGCCGGCCGCGTTCCCCGGCGGCGTCGGCGCTGCTCGGCACGGGCCTGCTGATCGACGGACTCACCAGCAACATCTCCGTCTACAGCACCGCGCCGGACAGCCACCACCTTCCCCCCTGGGCCATGATCGTATTCACTTTCGCCTTCATGGTGATCTTCATTGCCGCGCTGCTACCGGCGCACACGCACCCGAACGGCCCCATGCCCGACGGCCTCACGACCGACAGCCTCACCCCAGGCAACCCCCGGGCGGTGTGGACGCACGCCCTGCTGCCTTACGCCGTGCTCGGTGCGGCCGGCCTGCTGATCCTGGGCAAACTGTCGACCGGTGCGCAGCTCGACCGGTTCGAGGCATACGGCATGGTCGGACTGCTGCTGGTGGCGCTGGTCCGGCAAATGGTCACCCTGGCGGAGAACAACAGGCTGCTGGCCGAGGTACGACAGCGCGCACGGCAGCTGCACCATCAGGCGTTCCACGACCCGTTGACCGGCCTGGCGAACCGGGCGCTGTTCACTCGGCGGCTGCAACGAGCCCTCACCCACGACCCCGACAACCCCGACGCCTGCCACGCCGGCGACTCCGGGACGGTGTCCGTCCTGTTTTTGGATCTCGACGGGTTCAAGCGGGTGAACGACACGTTCGGCCATGCCGCCGGGGACGAGCTCCTCAAAATCAGCGCGGAGCGACTGCGGGCGGACACCCGCGCGGTGGACACCGTCGCCCGGCTCGGCGGGGACGAGTTCGCCATCATTCTCGGCAGCGGCGGCGCCGACGCCCGGAAGGTGGGTGAGCGGCTCGCGATGGCAGTCCAGGAGCCGTGCCTGCTGGCCGGGCAGATCTACACCCCGCGGGCCAGCTTCGGCCTGGTCACGCTCGACGGCTCCACCACCCGGCCGGCCAGTCCCGACAGCCTGCTGCACCAGGCCGACCTGGCCATGTACGCGGCCAAGCGGGAACGCGCGGGCAGGCTGGTCGTCTACCGACCGGAGCTGTCCACCCTCCCCGAGCACCGCCACCCGGACCCGCCCAGCCAGGACGACCCGGTGGGCGCCTACGGCCAAGTAGTAGGTCTCATGTGATCCATCTGCCTGCCCCGTTCCGCGCGCGTATCACCGGCCTGGGGGAGAGCGCCCCGTTCAGGTCGGTCGCCGTCTGATCGAGGTATGCCGTGGCGCCCGATGTCGGGGCCGGAGGTGGGCGGCGCTGCGGCGCCGTGGCCGGGTCGAGTTCGCCACGGACGGTCATAATGGCCACCCGCCCTACCCGGCAGGTATCCAACGCCAACCACATCACTTCCTCCGAAACGAATGATCGCCCTCGGGGGGTGGCGGACCTCTTCACCGGGCCGGATCCACCGAGTCGGAGAGGACCGCCGGAACGAGGCCCTCTTCGATCCCGGGGCGCAGGGGACTGGCGGCCGATGACTCGGAGCAACCCCGACGGGGCCGTGGCGGCACGTCGGCGGGGTCCAGTGAGCCGCCCGCTCGACCGTACGGGAGACGAGCCGGCCCAGGCGAGGATTCCGCCGAGCGCCTGCGCGTAGGGCATCATGGCAACGGTGAGGGTCCGGCCCCGAGAAAGAGGAAAGAGCAGCCCGGGCAGGCTGCGCCTGTTCCCGCTTCTCGTGCCCGTGCTCCTCGGCATTCTGCTCATGCACGGCGGCCTGTCCGCGCACGCCGGCCATACCGACCCCGGCACGCACGGGCTCCCCGCGGCCCGGAGCGGATCAACGACGATGCCCAACGCGACGATGCCCAACGGTGGGATGAATCCGCGCTCCGCGCCCGTCCACCTGGCCGGTCTCGATCCGCGGACCAGGGCCACGATGCCGGCCACAGACGCAGGCTACGACGGCCACGACGGGCATGCCGGGCAGCTGTGCCTGGCGTTTCTTCGCCTGGCCGGCGCCCTGTTCATCGCCCTGCTACTCACCCGCGCCGTCCGCTCGGCCTTCGCCGCTCGGAGCCGGCTGCGTGTGGCGTCACCTCGACCTGGACCATCGCCCCCCGGTGGACCGCCACCGTCCCACGCACCCTCACTCGCCTGCCTCTGCGTGCTCCGCCTGTAGACCGGTCGGCTTCCGCCTGCGCGTCCCCACGGACTCCCGCACGGCGAACCCGCACAAGGATCTACCGGAACCCAGCAGACGAGGAACCAACATGAGACGACTCATCCTGCTCATCCCGGCGCTTCTGGCCGCAGCCGTTCTCACCGCGTGCGGCAGCGGGGGAAGCAGCACCGGTGCCACCGGTGCCACCGGCAGCACCAGTGCCACCGGCAGCACTGACCACAACGCCGCCGACGTCACCTTCGCCCAGAACATGATCCCCCATCACCGGCAGGCCATCGAGATGGCCGACCTGGCCGGCACCCACGCCCAGAACCCGGAGGTGAAGACCCTCGCGCGGCAGATCCGCGCCGCGCAGACTCCGGAGATCACCACGATGGCCGGCTGGCTCACGGCCTGGAAGCAGCCCACCGCTCCCCCCGGCGACGACGGCGGATTGGACCCCAGCATGAACGGCCACGGCATGGGCGGCCCCAGCATGAACGGCCACGGATCAGAAACCATGATGCCGGGCGGCACCATGGAGGGAATGATGTCCAGCGCGGACATGACCGCACTGGAGAACGCGACCGGACCCGCCTTCGACAAGATGTTCCTCACCATGATGATCGCACATCACCAGGGAGCCGTCACCATGGCGAAGACGGAAATCCGCGACGGACGCTATACCCCGGCGCAGCAGCTCGCCGAGAACATTCAGAACACCCAGAACGCCGAAATCACGAGTATGCGGAATCTTCTCGCTAAAATCTGAAAGATCTAACCGAGCTGCCTGGTCCGCAGAGGTGGTGGCCGCGACACACCCTCGCGGCCACCATCTCGCGGCCAGCCGGTCGAGTGCTTCAGTCGAGTACTTCAGGGGAGGGAGGATTCGTGGATCGGCGCCGACCCTGACCATCCGGCCGGGTGCCGCGAGGCCCGGGAATCCTCTCCCCTCGGGGGGGGGAGAGGATGTCAACCGTGGAGCTCGATGCGCCGTCCGCGGCCACCCCCGCCCACCCGAGCCTGCTCGCCGTGTTACGGGAATGGGGCCGGATCGGCTGCCTCGGCTTCGGCGGCCCGCCGACACACATCGCGCTGCTGCGCCAGCTCTGCGTGGAGCGACGGCGGTGGCTGACCGCCACCGAATTCGAAGACGCCGTCGCGGTTTGTAACCTGCTGCCCGGACCGGCGTCCACCCAGCTGGCGATCTACTGCGCCTGGCGGCTCCGGGGCCGGCCCGGTGCGCTCGTCGGCGGGATCACGTTCATCGTGCCCGGTCTGATCCTGATTCTCGCGCTGGCGGCGGTCTTCCTCGCCGGCTCGCCCCCGTGGTGGGTGCGCGCCGCCGGCGCCGGGGCGGGTTCCGCGGTCGCGGCCGTCGCCGTCCAGGCCGGCGTCGCGTTGCTGCCGGCAAGCTGGCGGCGGGCCCGCACGGTCAGCCGCCTGCGCTGGCCGTGCTACCTGGCCGCCGGGGCGACGGCCGCCGCCATCGTCGGCCCGTGGCTGGTGCTCGTCCTGCTCGGCTGCGGCGCGCTCGAGCTGGCCGCCCACCGCCACCCTCGGCCCGGCCGCCGCCCTCGGCCCGGCCGCCAGCCGGGAGCTACCGCGCCACCCGTGCCCCTGCTCGCCGCCGCGGCAACCGGCACCGGCGGGCTGCTCGCGCTGACCTGGGTTGCCTTCAAGGTTGGCGCCCTGTCCTACGGCGGCGGCTTCGTCATCATCCCGCTGATGCAGACCGACGCGGTCGACCACTATCACTGGATGACCGCCGACCAGTTCCTCAACGCGGTCGCGCTCGGACAGATCACCCCCGGCCCCGTCGTGCAGACCGTCGCCGCCGTCGGGTACGCGGCAGCCGGGATTGGCGGCGGGCTACTGGCCGCGGCCGTCGCCTTCGGCCCGTCGTTCGCGTTCATCCTGCTCGGCGGTCCCCACTTCGCCCGGCTGCGAGCCGAACCGCGAATCCGCGCCTTCCTCGACGGCGCCGCCCCCACCGCGGTCGGCGCCATCCTCGGCTCCGCCATCCCGCTGGCCGGCGCGCTCGACCGACCCTGGCAGTACGCCACCCTCGGCGGCGCCATGATCCTCCTGCTCCCGCTGCGCCGCGGCGTCGTTCTCACCCTGCTCACCGCCGCCGCGGTCGGGGTGGTCGTCGCCGCCGCCGGCGGGCCTCTCCCTCAATGAGGGAGCAGTCGGTCGGCCTTCTCGGTCTCCTCGACCTTCCCGTTCTTCTCGTCGTCCGTTCGCATTCCCTTCATCGGGAGTCCGGTTCGCCCTGCAAACGTCCTTCACGGTCGCATGCAGCGGCGGCGGCGCGGTAGCGGGGTCACCGACCACCGGAAGCGAGGAGCTGACAATGGATGCCGATTCACCGTCTGGTGCGGCCACGGTCGGCACGTCGCCGGCCTTCGGCGCGTTCGATCCGGCCCGACGTCATGATCCCTACCCCAGCTACCACGCCCTGCGGGAGGCGGATCCGTTCTACCGTCTGCCGCTGGGCGCACAGCAGGTCACGCTGCTCACCCGCTACCAGGACTGCATGCACGTTCTACAGGACGCCGCCTGGGGCCGGGGCGAGGGGAGGACCAACGCCTGGCGTTCCGCCAACAGCTTCGACGGCGGGCTACGGTCGCTCCTCGGCGTGAACCCGCCCGATCACACCCGGCTGCGCAGGCTGGTCAGCAAGGCGTTCACTCCCCGGGTTATCTCCGGTCTGCGGCCACAGACCACCGTCCTGGTCGAGTCGCTGCTCGACGCCGCGCTCGCGGCCGGCGAGGTGGATCTGATCGACGCGTTCGCCCGTCCCCTTCCCCTGAGAATCATCTGCGATCTGCTGGGTGTGCCCGTGCGGGACGAGGAGACGTTCCGGGCCTGGGGAACCGCCCTCACCCGCGGCCTCGATCCGGACTATCTGCTCACACCCGACGAGCTGGCTCTGCGAGGGAAGGCCACCGTCGAGTTCGACGCGTACTTCACGGAGCTGATCGCGGCCAGACGGGCTCGGCCGACCGACGACCTGCTCGGTCTTCTCGTGGCGGTGCGGGAGCAGGGTGACAGCCTGACCGAGGCCGAACTGCTGGAGCTGTGTGCTCTGCTGCTGGTCGCCGGGTACGAGACCACGGTCAACCTGATCGGCAACGCGGTGCTCGCCCTGCTGCGTGACACCGACCAGCTCACCGCGCTGCGGGCCGACCCCGACCTGGCGCCCGCACTCGTCGACGAGACGCTGCGCCACGACCCGCCCGTCCAGTTCATCGGGCGTCTCGCGCTGCGCGACACCGAGATCGCCGGGCGCTCCTTCGCCGCGGGCGAGGTCGTCGTCACCATGCTGGCCGCCGCCGGGCGGGACCCGCAGACCTTCGCGGAGCCGGACCGGTTCGACATCCGCCGGTACGCCGGGCCGACGCCCGCCCCCCGTCATCTCGGCTTCGGGTTGGGGATCCACTACTGTCTCGGCGCACCGCTCGCCCGGCTGGAGGCGGAGATCGCCCTGCAGGCACTCGTGCGCCGGGCCGGTAGCCTCACGCCGGCCACCGACCCTCCCTCCTACCGCCCGCATCTGGTCGTGCGTGGCCTGGAGACACTCCCCATCCGGCTGTCGCCCTGACCATCCGGCTGTCGCCCTATGACGGTGCTGGGCGATGCCCCGCACTACCGTGACGCCCCGCACTACCGCGGCACTCGCATCTATCCGCGGGCTGGAGAGCCGGCGGATGCGACTCGACGACGGGCGATAACGAAACACAATCTCACGATCGATTACTCCGGCGCATGTTCCGGAACCGGCCACGGCGGCTGTTACGATCGGGAAAGTTCGGGCCGACGACCCCATCCGCAGTCCTCCAGAGGAGGCGGTCGAGAATGGCTGGCTTCCAGCCTGCAACGCACATTCCTGAAACCGGGCGCTCTGAAACCAGCTACGGGGCCGATGGATCCACTCCCCGCAGAAAGACGATCAGCAATTCCTACCTGCATCGCCTGCAGCGACGGCACTTCCTGCTGTTCGACGTCCTCCCGATTGCCGGCACCGCCGCCGCCATCGCGTTTCTCGCGGTACATCCGATCGGGGCCACCGAACTCGCCCTGCTCTTCTCGATGTGGCTCCTGACCGGTCTGGGCATCACTGTCGGCTATCACCGGCTCTTCACGCACCGCGCGTTCAAGGCGGCGCCGGCCGCGGCGACCGCGCTCGCGGTACTCGGCTCGATGGCCGGCCAGGGCGGCGTGGTGTCCTGGGTCGCTCTGCACCGGCGGCACCACGAATGCAGCGATCGCGACGGAGACCCGCACTCGCCGAATCTCGCCGGCAACGGTCTGAAGGGCCGGCTCCGCGGCCTGGCCCACTCGCACTTCCTGTGGATGCGCCGCCACGAATATCCCAACGTCGTCCACTACGCGCCGGATCTGATCAAGAACCGTGCGCTGGTCCGGGTGGCCCGCCTCTACTACTACTGGGTGACGCTCGGGCTCCTGCTCCCGGCGCTCGTCGGCGGCCTCGTCTACCAGAGTTGGACCGGGGCGGTGAGCGGCTTCCTCTGGGGCGGTCTCGTACGGATGTTCGTCCTCGAACACGTCATCTGGGGGATCAACTCCTTCCTGCACATGTTCGGCACCCGCCCCTACGAGTCCCGGGAGAACAGTAGGAACGGCGGGATCTTCGCCCTGCTGAGCCTGGGCGAATCGTGGCACAACAATCACCACGCGTTCCCCGATTCACCCTCCTTCGGGCTGCGGTGGTACCGCCTCGATCCGGGTTACTGGCTCATCAGACTACTCGCGGTCAGTGGCCTCGCCTGGGATGTCAAACTTCCGTCCAAAGAGCGGATGGCGGCGAAGAGAATCACCGCCAGAAGATCCGCTCCGAGTACCGCGGTATAAGGAGCGAGCATGGTGGAGCCAAGCAGGGAAGAGATTATCACCTGGTGCCGGGAGTATGTCGCAGGCCTCCTCGAGATACCCGCGGAGGAGGTTGATCCGGACACGGACTTCGATCGGCTGGGAATCGATTCCGCCCTCGCCGTCTCCCTGCTGATCGAGGTTGAGGAACGCTACGGCGTCGACCTGCCGCCCGAGGCGTTGTTCGAGAACCCGAACCTCAACGCGGTCGCCACGTACCTGCACACGCAACTCCCGCGGCACGTGGCATAGTCGTCATGGCCACCTCGGTCGGGCACGATCGGACGGTCGGAGCGGCGGCGGCCATCCGCCACCACTACGACGTCGGAAATGATTTCTACCGGCTCTGGCTGGACCGCTCGCTGACCTACTCCTGCGCGCTGCGGGAAGGCGCGGACGACACCCTGGAAACCGCCCAGGAGAGGAAGCTGCGGTTCCATCTGGACGCGATTCGCGCCGACCGCGCCGAAAGCGTTCTGGACATCGGCTGCGGGTGGGGCTCGATCCTGGGGCGGCTGGCGGAGACGCACCGGGTGCGACACTCCGTCGGTCTCACCCTCAGTGCGGAGCAGGCGGCCTTCGTCCGGTCCCGCGGCTATCCCGGCGTCGAGGTGCGCACGGAGGACTGGGCGCACTACGAACCCGGCACCCGGTTCGACGGGATCATCTCCATCGGCGCCTTCGAGCACTTCGCCGGACCCGACGACTCGCCCGCCGAGAAGATCCGCCTGTACCGGGAGTTCTTCACCCGCTGCCACGGCTGGCTGAACCGGGACGGCGTGTTGTCGCTGCAGACGATTGCCTACGCGAACATGTCCCGCGAGAACGCGAGCGCCTTCATTCAGCAGGAGATATTTCCGGCGGCGGATCTGCCGACGCTTACGGAGATCACCGCCGCGGCGGAGGGCGTCTTCGAGATCCAGTCGGTGCACAACGGTCGGCTTGACTACGCCTGGACGTGCGAGGAGTGGGCCCGCCGACTGCGCCGGCACCGCGAGGAGGCCGTGGGTGTCGTCGGACCGGAGGTGGTCGCCCGGTACGAGCGCTACCTGAAGCTGTCCGCCCTGGGGTTCCGGATGGGAAAGATCTGCCTGCTCAGGCTCGTCCTTCAGCCCTTCGGGAGCGGATACTTCGAGGGCCGCGGGATGCGGGCGGGATGAGCACGCCGATCCGCTTCAACCCCTTCAGCGCCGAGTTCCGGCGCAGTCCGTACCCGCTCTATGCGCGGCTTCGCGGCACGCAGCCCGTCCACCGGACACTGGGCATGTGGGTGCTCACGCGGCACGCCGACGTGCGCGGTGTCCTGCACGACCGGACGTTCAGCGCCGGGCTCATCCCCCAGCTGGTCAGCCGGCAGGCGTCGCGGCTGTCCCGGGACGGCGTGGCGCGGATCGGGCGGCTGGCGACCAAGTCGCTCGTCTTCACCGACAACCCCGACCACGCCCGGCTGCGTGGCCTGGTGAACCGGGTGTTCACGGCGCAGGCGGTCGCCGAGCTGCGCCCCCGCGTCCACGAGGTCGCGGAACGGCTGGTGCGGCGAGCCTGGGACGACGGCGGTATGGACGTCGTCGCCGATCTTGCGGGGCCCCTGCCGCTCACGGTCATGTGCGACTGGATGGCCCTCCCGGGCAGCCTGCGCGAGCGCGTCGGGCCCTGGACGCATGACATCCGGTTCCTGCTCGAGCCGGGGCTGATGAAGGCCGAGGACTTCACCCGGGTATCCGATGTCGTCGAGACGTTCGCGCAGGCCCTGGACGACGTGGTCATCGAACGTCGGTCCCGGCCGGGTGACGATCTGATCAGCCGGCTGCTCGCCGCGCGGACGGCCGGGGGCGACCGGCTCAGCGATGAGGAACTCGTCTTTGTCTGCATCATGTGCTTCGTGGCCGGCAACGAGACCACGAAATCCCTCATCGGCAACGGTCTCCTCGCGTTGCTCCAGCACCCGGATCAGGACGCGCGCCTGCGCCGTCGGCCGGAGCTGCTGAGCGGCGCCGTCGACGAGGCTCTGCGCTACGACAGTCCCCTGCAGCTGACCAAGCGCGTCGCGACGCGCGAGGTCGAGATCGACGGGAGCGGGATCCGGGCGGGCGATCAGGTTCTGCTGTGCCTCGGCGCCGCGAACCGCGACCCCGCGGTGTTCAGCCGGCCGGACGAGTTCGACATCACCCGCGACGCACGAGGGCATCTCGCCTTCGGCCACGGGATGCACGGGTGCCTGGGCGGGATTCTGGCGCAGTTGCAGGCCCAGGTCGCCCTCGAGCGGTTGTACCGGCGAGCCGAACGCCTGGAACTCCTGGTCACGCAACCCGACTGGCAGGATCACAGCTTCATCGTCCGCGGGCTGAAGCAGCTTCCGGTCTCGGTGCGGGGCGTCGGGTGACGGGTACCGGAGTGACGGGTACCGGGGTACCAGGCACCGGCGGGGTATCAGGCACCGGCGGGGTATCAGGCACCGGGGTGACGGGCCGGACGTGGCTGCGGCACGAATCGACGGAGGCCGCCGTGCGGCTCATCTGCCTCCCGCACGCCGGTGCCGGAGCCAGTTCCTTCGCCAGATGGCTGGGGCTGTTCCCGCCGACCGTCGCGGCGGTGCGGGTCCAACTGCCCGGTCGTGAGGACGTGGTGGCCGAACCCGCGCTGCGCCGGGTGCACGATGCCGTCGACGCGTTGCTACCACAGGTGACCCGGCTGATCAACCCGCCCGTGGCGCTGTATGGCCATAGCATGGGAGCACTGGTCGCCTTCGAGCTGGCCCGCGCGCTGAGTGCGGCGGGCGCCCCACCGGTGCATCTGTTCGTCTCCGGCCGCCGGGCGCCGCACCGGCCCGCCAGCAGGGCACCGATCCATCACCTGCCGGACGACGCGCTCGTTGCCGCGCTGAAGACGATGGGTGACACGGGGAGCTCACATCGGAGTGCGGCCTTCCTGCGCTACACGCTACGGCTCACCAGAGTCGATCTGACGCTCAGCGAGGAGTACGCGTACCGCTCCGGGCCCAGGCTGCACTGCCCGATCACGGCCTTCTACGGAACCGCGGACCCGGTTGTCGACCTGGCCGAGATCGAAGCCTGGCAAGACGAGACGGACGCGGCCTTCGCGGTCCACACCTTCCCGGGCGATCACTTCTTCCATCAACGCCACCGGGTGGCCATCGCGGCGCGCATCGCCGCGGCGTTGGAATGAGCTCCGTCGAGCCGCTCCGGGGCGGGAGGGAAAGTCGAGGGAAGGAAAAAGAGTGCCGCACGCGACACTGCTGCCGGAAGTCCTGCAGAACCGCGCCGCCCGCCAGCCGACCAGGCGGGCCTACGTGTTCGTGGATGAACACGAGGCGGAGAAGGCGGTACTGACGTACGGCGACCTGCACGCGCGGGCGCTCGCCGTGGCCGGGGAGCTGATCCGGCACTGCCGGCCCGGCGACCGGGCGCTGCTGCTCTTCCCGCCGGGTCTGGATTTCATCGTCGCCTACTTCGGCTGCCTCTACGCGCAGGTGATCGCGGTCCCCGTCAACCCCCCGCGCAGGAACCTGATTCAGGACGCGACCCGGAGCATCATCAAGGACTGCGAGCCTTCGGCGGTGCTCACCGTCGGCGCGATGGTCGAGCACATCAGGCCCGTCGTGGAATCGATCCGCGGCCCCCTCCCCTGGCTGCCGGTCGACCAGGTGGCGGACGAAACGAACGAGACGGACCAGGCGGGCACGAGCTTCCACCCCCGGCCCTGCCCGCCGGATTCCGTCGCCTTCCTTCAGTACACCTCCGGTTCCACGTCCGACCCGAAGGGGGTCATGGTCTCCCACCGGAACCTCGCCGCGAACCAGGAGATGATCCGGCTCGCGTTCGACCACGATCAGGACTCGACGTTCGTCGGCTGGGCACCGTTCTTCCACGACCAGGGGCTGATCGGCAACATCCTGCAGCCGCTCTACCTCGGGGCGACCAGCATCCTCATGGCGCCGATGACGTTCATCCGGTGGCCCCTGCGCTGGCTGTCGGCCATCTCCCGGTACCGGGCCCACACCAGCGGCGGGCCCAACTTCGCCTTCGATGTCTGCGTCGCGCGGGCCGCCCGGGGGGATGTGCCGGACCTCGACCTCAGCTGTTGGCAGGTCGCGTTCAACGGGGCCGAGCCCATCCGTCACGAGACCCTGCGCCGGTTCTCGGCGATCTTCGCGCCCCACGGGTTCGACGAGAAGGCGTTCTACCCGTGCTACGGCCTGGCCGAGGCGACCCTGCTCGTAACCGGTAGTCGGAAGGGCCGCGGTCCCCGCATCCTCGAGGCGGACGTCGAGGCGCTCGGTCACCGGCGCTATGTGCCGGCGTCGGGCGGACGCGGCCGGGCCCTCGTCGGATCCGGGCTCGTCCTCCCGGAGGAGGAGCTCCGGATCGTGGACCCCGAAACGGGACGCCCGTGCCCCGCGGGCGAGATAGGCGAGATCTGGGTCTCCGGCGACCAGGTAGCGCGGGGATACTGGCGCCGCCCGGAGGCAACTGCCGAGGTGTTCCACGCCGAGTTCGACGGCGAGACCGGCCGGGCCTACCTGCGCACCGGCGATCTCGGCCTGCTGGTCGACGGCGAGGTGTACGTCGTGGGCAGGCTGAAGGACCTGGTGATCATTCGGGGCCGGAACTACTATCCCCAGGACATCGAGCTCACCGTCCAGTCGGCCCACCCCGCGTTGCGCCCCGGCGGGTGCGCCGCGTTCTCGGTTCCCGGTGCCGACGGCGAGAAGCTGGTTGTCGTGCAGGAGATCAGAGACGAGCAGCGCCTCACCGCCGACGCGAGGGACGTCGCCGCGTCGATCCGGGCGGCGGTGACGCGGGAACACGACCTCTCGGTGAACGACCTCGTGCTGGCCCTGCCGGGCCGGCTACAGAAGACCAGCAGCGGCAAGATCATGCGAGCCGCGGCCAGGAACCGCTACCTGGCGGCCGGATTCGAGATCTGGGAACCGGGGATGTCCTCCGTCGCCTGACGGATCCGCCGGTACCCTGGCGGAATGCCTCCGGGAAAACCGGACCGCGGCCCGGCGGCCATGCACGCCGCCGGGCCGCCAGGCCGCGGGCGCGGACCTACCGCCGCAGCGCGGCGGCGGGAACGGACTCGGGTCGGTAGGTAGCGATGATCTTGCAGAAGTCGAACGGGTTCTGCTCGACATAGGTGCACTTCGCCAGGTCGTTCCCGTTGAAGTCGGCGCATTCGGGCAGGCGGCCCTGGTTGTAGTCCCGGGTGGCGTCCCAACCGGAGACAGCGCCGATGTTGTGGGTACGGGCGAACTCCACGAGCCGGCGCATGTGGTCCAGCGTGAAGATCCGGCCGTTGATGTGGCGGCCGAACATCGGGCAGGCGCCGATCCGCCGCCAGACCTTCTGCTCGTCCCAGTCGCGCCAAGCCCCGGCGATGTGCGTGAACATGCCGTTAAGCGCAATCACGCAGCACTCGTAGGCGTCCGAGGGGGCCGTCTGGCCGAACTCCATCAGCATGCCGTTGATCAGCGACGGCTGGATGCCCGCGTCGGCGAGCAGATGCAGCAGACGCACCCCGTCGGGGTTGAAACCCACCAGGCTTCCGGGAGCGCCGTCGACTGGAAGCGTGTAGGAGATCTTCAGGCCGGGGTAGGCCGGGAGCACCTGGGAGATGGCGGCGACATGCCGCTCCAACCCCGCCCGGTTCTGGATGAACGCGCCCTCGAAGTCGAAATCGACGTGACTGACCCCGTAGTTCGCGAGGATCGCCCGATACGTCGCCATAATCTTGGAGACGTCGGTCTCCACATCCTCCAGGGGGACGTTGGACGCACCGCCGAAGGAGAGGATGACCTTCCCGCCCTGCGCGGTGAATGCGGCGAAATCCTCCTTGCCGAAATCGCCTGTCGCGGCCTCTCCGTAACTCGGATAGCCGCCCCAGTAAACCTTCTTGTCGCCGCCCGGCTGCGCCACCAGGAAGCCGACGAAGAAACTGTCGATTCCGGACAGGGAGCCGTATTCGGCGAGCTTCGGGTTCGGCCATGCGGTGTAGTCGACGAAGGGCGCTCGCGGCGCATCCCAGGTACCGGGGTCCGGGAGAGGGGCCGTGGTCGACGCGGCCACCTCCTCGGACAGCTCCGACCGGTTGCCGCTGACGTCGAACGCGCGGACCCGCAGGATGTACTCCGTCAACGAGTTCAACCCCGACACCGTGGCCTCGGCGGCGGTGGTCGGCAGGACACGGGGTTCCCCACCCGGAGTCCGGTAGAACACCTCGTAGCCCGCCACCGCGATGTTGTCCGTGGACGGATCCCAGGTCAGGTGCAGGCTGTGCGGCGCCCAGCCGGTGATGCGCAGCTTCTCCGGCACCGTGGGCGGATCGGTGTCCTCGGGTGGGTTGGCGTTCTCCCCGTTGACCGTGAAGCCGTTCGGCAGCAGGGCGGGATCCGAGCCGGCGCCCGTACCACCGTTCTGCATCGCGAGGGTGAACTCCTGCGATCCCCTCGCCTGGATGATCTTCCGTTCGGGCACCAGGCGGCCGGTGACGACGTCAGTCGGCCGATCAACCGGGTTGAACACCAGTCCGTAAACATTCCGGATGAGCCGGGGCGCGGCGAACGTACAGGATATCTCCGGATCCACCACGTCCTCGGCGGAGTAGTTGGAGATGGTTACCTTGAAGTTGGCCCAATGTTCGGTTCCGTTGGGAAGCCACTCCGCTGACGCGAACACAAGACCTTGCGAATCCGACACAGTCTGTCTCCTCCGAGGGTTTTGTCGGGTTCAGCCGGCATATCAGCGTGGCACCGCGAAGGAGACGTTGCTCCGGACGCGGGACTGATATGACGCGACCCCAAGATATACGCCGCCGTCTCGGTGGACGTGCGGACGCGCCCGTTGGCTCATGGACCATCTTCGGCCGAGCGGGCCTACGGAAATTCTCGGTCGAGAAAGCCCCAAAACCGGAAGCACGGTACCCCTGGAACATTCGAACGCGGCACCCTGGAACACGGCGGTCCGGAACACGGCACCCCGGAGCGGCACAGAACCACGCACCAGGGTCCTGAGGCACCGCGATCCGTCAGCCCATCAACCTATTATGATCGGCGGAGACCGGATCTCGCCCGCCATCCGGACGTGAGCCCGATAACCCCGGTTGCGACGCATCGGAGGTGCCATGTCCACTCCCCCAGGCTCCACACCCCCGGGATCCATGCCGCCCACGGATGGCTTCCACCAGCGGCTGCACCGCGTGACGCCCGCCGGGCTGTCCCGCGACACCGCGCAGACCGCCGGCATGCGCCGGGTCGAGGCGCTATCCGGCAGCACGGTCGGCTCCGTCGACCTGTGGATGGGCCAGACCCACGTCGCCGCGGCGACGAGCTCGGCGAACCATCACCACGGCCGGTCCGAGACGGGCATCTATGTGGTGCGGGGCCATCCGAGCTTCATTTTCCTCGAGGACGGCGAGGAGACCCGGCTCGACACCAGCCCCGGCGACTACATCTACGTGCCGCCGTGGGTGCCTCATCGCGAGGAGAACCCCGATCCCGACGAGGAGGCCGTCGTCGTGATCGCCCGGACCACCCAGGAGGCGATCGTCGTCAACCTCCCCAACCTGCGCTGGGTCGGGCCGGTGGCCACCGGGTCCACCGGGTCCACCGGGTCCACCCGGCGCGACTGGCACACCTACTGACCGGCTACGGCAGGACGGGGCGAGACCGGCAAGGTGGGGACACGGCAGACCAGGCCACCACGACCAACCCCACCACTCATGATCATCCGGTCACAAGACACGCTCCTCCGTCCAGCAGGCGCAGCGCCTTCGACGGACACAGCTCGACCGCTCGGCGCACGGCGTCCAGCCGACCGGCGGCGGCCTCTTCGATCAGGGTGACGACGAGGCCGTCGTCACCCTGATCGAAGACCTCCGGCGCGGTCATCACGCACATCCCGGCGCCGACGCAGACGGCGCGATCAGCGACGATCCTCATGCGCCACCCTCCTGTTCCGCCCTGTCCCACCAGGTGACCGGGTCCCACCAGGTGACCGGGTCCCACCAGGTGACCGAATCTCACCAGGTGACCGGGAGCGCGTGCAGCCCGTGTACGGCGTGATGGGCACGGAACGCTACCTGTTCGTAGGGCACGGCCAGCGCGAGATCGGGGAAGCGGCGCAGCAGCGCGGGGAACGCGATGCGCATCTCCATCCGGGCCAGCGGCGCTCCCAGGCAGTGGTGCACGCCGTAGCCGAAAGCGACGTGGCCGGGAGCGCCACGGGTGATGTCGAGCCGGTCCGGATCCCCGACGAGAGCCGGGTCTCGGTTGGCCGCAGGCAGCGCCAGGAGCAGTTGTTCGCCCGCCGGGATGCGGTGACCGGCGATCTCCACCTCGGTCGTCGTCGTGCGGGGCACGCCGGAGGGCACGATGGACAGCCACCGCAGCAGTTCCTCGACGGCGGGCTCGACCTGGGCCGGATCGTCGCGGACCCCAGCGAGCTGGTTGGGATGGCGCAGCAGCGCCAGGGTGCCGAGAGCAAGCATGTTCGACGTCGTCTCGTGCCCGGCGGCCAGCAGCAGCGAGGCGATGCCGACCAGCTCGGCGGTGCTCAGCTCGTCGCCGTGCTCGTGCACCAGCCTGCCCAGCAGGTCCTCGCCCGGGGCCGCCTGCGCCCGCGTGACCAGCCCGGCCATGTACGCACGGGCCTCACGCTGCAGGGCCAGCCGCTGCTCGATCGGCAACGAGGCGTCGATCTGCCGGCGGGTGCGGTGCTGGAACTCCGCGCGGTCGGAATACGGCACCCCCAGCAGCTCGCAGATCACCAGCGACGGCACCGGAAGCGCGAAGGTCGCGACCAGATCGGCCGGTCGGCCGGCTCGTTCCAGCTCGTCGAGCGCCGCGTCGACGATGTCCCGGATCCGCGGTTCCAACCTGCGCATCCGGCGCACGGTGAACTCCGGGGTGAGCATCCGGCGCAGCCGGGTGTGATCTGGCGGATCGAACGCGAGCATCTGCCCCGCCCGCAGTTCGGCGATTTCCTCATCACTCAGGACGGGACCGCCAGGACCTACGACCCACTGATTGACGTTGCTGAACCTGCCCGGATCCGCGAGTATCTCACGGACGTCCTCGTACCGGCTGACCAGATACGCGGGTACCCCGAACACGGTGACAACGCGGCAGACGCCGTCGGTGTCCCGGGTCCGGACGAGTTCCTCGACCGGATCGAACTGCGCTCGCCGTATATGCAGCGGAACTATCGGTGCCGCGGCCATCGCCTGTCCACCCTTCGTCGTTCACGCGGGACCTCGGACACCGACGACGCTACCATCCACGCGAAAAATAACTGTCGCTCGAACGGGCCGCATCCGGATATCCACCGCCAGAGATAATCCCGAGGAAGAAAACATCCATCAACGAGTGGACCGGCGTTATTCGACGCCGGTCGGTATTGTTTAGTATTGTTTAACAAAATTCATCATAGTTCAATATTATCCGCCGCCTTCAGCTACCCATTTATCACCATCGAGAAGAATGCCACGGTAAATCATCCGCAGAGAGTTCGGCCTTCCCCACGCCAGGCTCACGCCCGAGCGCGGATGATGGTCCGACTACCCGCCGAGCGGGCCTGGGCCGGTCAGATCGACCGAGGCAAGATCCGTGTTGCGGAGGGTAACCGAGACTCCTACAGTTCGGTTGTACCACCGGATGCTGCGGATGCCACGGATGCCGCGCCCTCCGGTGAGTTCCGACCCCGCCCCGCGCCGGCCGATTCCTCGCCACCGGCCGGTGCCCCGCAGCATGCGTCATGACGGGTACCGAGCGACACACATGGGAGCCAGAAGATGAGGGACCGCAGGGAGACAGACGTCGTCAAGCTGGCACAAGAACACGCGGAGCTGCTGCCCGAGCGCATGACCCTGGCTGCGGTCGAGATAAACCGCACCGAGTTCGACCCCACCTTCTACCCGGTCGGCTCGCCGGGCAGCAACAACGCCCAGATCGATAATCATCCGGAGCCGCAGACTGCCTACAGCGACGGAGCGTTCATCAAGACCATCGCCAACAGCTGGAACCGCATCGAGCAGTGGTGAGCTCCGGGCCGATTCTGCTCCTCGCGCCGGTCTCCCTGGCCGGGTAACCGACCACGTTCCCCCGGGGTTGCCAAGGGCACCGTGAATCCGCGGCTACCGGCCGGCCGAATATCCTTCGGTCGGCCGGAAAGCATGCCCTCACCTCAGTCAGATCGATCCGAAAAAGCCAGCCGAAGTTTCGACTGACGCTGGGCACGACCGCACCGTGACACACCCTGTGCAGGTGCTGGCCACCAGGTTAAGCGGTGGCTAGCGTTCCCACCGCCCGAATATCCGAGGCAACTCAGATCGGTGGGAAACAAGGATGAACGATATCACGGGCAACTGCGCCGACGAGCTGAATGGAGAACTGTTCTTGGAATGGGCGGAACTACTGCCCGAGCGAACGACTCTCGCCGCGGTCGAGGTCGGTCGGAAGGAGTTTGACCCAACCTTCTTCCCGGTCGGCTCCCCCTGGTCGAAAATGGCACAGATCGACGCTCATGCGGAGCCGCAGGTCGCCGGTGGATTCCTGCCCATTCTCATCACACTGGTACCGAGCATCAACATCATCATCCAGAGATAACACCGACCGCTTTACCGCTTTACGGCTTTACGGCTACGACCGACAGATACACCGCCGGATTCCTCCGGGGGTGGTCACCCGGCCGGCCGCCGGTCGACGGACCGGCGGCCGGCCGGCTTCCCGCCAGTTCATGACAATGAGGATGGGACGCAGATGACCGAGTCCACCCGGTCGTCCACCCGGCCGACAACGATGCCGCCGGCACCTTCCGAACCGGACCAGGCGCCCGGGCTCACCGGCGTCACCGGCGTCGCCAGCCTCGCCGATCCGACGGGCGTTCCTGGGCCGGCCGAGGTACCCGCCAGACCGAGCCGGGCCGACGGCCTGGCGCTACTCGGCGAGTTCACCGGGTCGGGCCTGGCCCGGCCCGTCTTCCTGGCCCGCCGCGCCGACGGTCAGGTCGTCGCGCTCACCGAACTGCTCGCGCACATCCTCGAGGCGGCAGACGGCGCCCGCGACGTCGCCGCGATTGCCGACCGGGTCACGGGGGTCTGCGCCCGCCGGGTGAGTGGCGCCGACGTCGCGTACCTCGTGGTGGATCGGCTCATGCCACTCGGCCTGATCGCCAGCGAGAACGGTGTCACTCCGGCGCCCCGGGCGAAGGCGCTGTTCACACTCGCCGCCCGGCACACCCTGCTACCCGCGCCGGCCGTGCACCGAGTCAGCCGAGTGTTCGCAATGTTGTTCCGACCAGCGGCCGTGGCCCTGCTGCTGGCCCTGCTGGTGGCCACCGACGTGTGGATATTCGGCCGGCACAGCGTCCGGGACAGCGCGGCGGAGGTGCTCGCGACCCCGGCGCTGATCCTGGTGGTGGTCGGCCTGGCCCTCGTCGGCGCGCTGTTCCACGAATGCGGGCACGCCGCGGCCTGCCACTACGGCGGTGCCCGCCCGGGAGTCATCGGTTTCGGCATGTACCTGGTGTGGCCGGCTTTCTTCACCGACGTCACCGACTCCTACCGGCTGAGCCGGCTCGGCCGGCTGCGCACCGATCTCGGCGGCATCTACTTCAACGGACTGTTCGTTCTGCTGCTCGCCGGGGCTCTCGCGCTCACCCACGCCGGTGTGCTGGTGACCGCCGTCGTCCTCGTCCACCTGGATGCCATGCGCCAGCTTGCGCCCTTCGTCCGGCTGGACGGCTACTACATCGTCAGCGACCTGGCCGGGGTACCGGACCTGTTCAACCGGATGGGGCCGGCGCTGCGCGCGACGCTGCCACGGCGGCGCAACCGCCTCCCGCGCGGGCGGCATGCCCGATCGGCGGGACGGGCCCGGCCGGACGGGCTGACCCCGCCGGACAACGGGAGCCGACCGGACAACCGGAGCCAACCGGACGGGCTGACCCGGTCGGCCCGGATCGTGGTGACCGCCTGGGCGCTGCTCGCGGCACCGCTGATCCTGGTGAACCTGGTCGTGCTCATGGTCTCGGTTCCGTTCGTGCTTACCCGGACGACCCGGGCCATGTGGGACTATCTCGGGCTGGCGGGCCGGGCGACCCGTGACGGGAAGCTGGTCACCGCATTCGCGGAGGTCGTCTCCGCGCTGCTGGTCTCGCTTCCGGCCGTCGGGATGCTGTTCGTGCTGTTCCTGCTCGCCCGGGGCGTGCTGCGGGCGGTCCGGGCGCACCGGGAAGGCGGCCGACGCGGGTAACGGCCTCCCGCCGGCCGACTCGCCGCACCTCACGCCCATTCGACTACTTTCCGAAACTTACTCTTACTCTGAGAAATCAAAGGGGGATCGAACGCACAGGGAGAACCAGTGACGGGTCAGCAGCAGGGAAGACGGCACGGCAACAAGCAGGGAACGGCGGTCGCCGCGGTCACGACTGCGCTGCTGCTGCCGGCCACCGCCCGCGGTGCGGCGCCCCTGGGACAACCGGCCGGCACGCCTACCGAGGCATCCGCCCAGCACACGCAGGCTCCCCACGGCATCCCCTGGGCCTGGGGCTTCAACGGCTTCGGCCAGCTCGGCAACGGCACCACCACCGGCGCCTCGACGCCGGTCCAGGTCAGCGGCCTGAACCACGTCACCGCCATCGCTGCCGGCGACTACACCGGCTACGCCCTGGCCGGTCGTGACCATGACGGGGTCGTGACCATGACGGGGTCGGCCGGGGATCGCCCCCCACCCAATCAGACGGCGGTGGGCCGGTAGAGGCGGGCGTAGGCACCGCCGTCGGCGAGCAGCTCGCTGTGCGTGCCGTCCTCGACGACCCGGCCGTGGTCCATCACGTAGATGCGGTCGGCGTCAATCACCGTGGACAGCCGGTGCGCGATCACCAGGCACGTCCGCCCCACCGCGAGGCGGTCGAGGGCGGTGCGCACGGCGGCCTCGGAGAGGGTGTCCAGCGCCGAGGTCGCCTCGTCCAGCACCAGCACCCGTGGTGACTGCAGCAGGACCCGGGCGATGGCCAACCGCTGCCGCTCACCACCGGACAACCGGTAGCCCCGTGCGCCGACCCGGGTCGCCAGGCCCTCGGGCAGCCGGTCGAGCAGGGCGGAGAGGCTGGCGGCCGCCAAGGCGGCACGCAGCTCGTCGTCAGTCGCGTCCAACCGGCCGTAACGGAGGTTCGCCGCGATCGTGTCATGGAACAAGTGCGGGTCCTGAGGGACGACGCCGATCATCGTGTGCAGACGATCCGGCGGGATGTCGTCGAGGGGAACCCCGCCGAGACGGATGCCGCCGCGCCGCGGCCGGTGCACGCCGCTGGCCAGATAGGCGATGGTCGTCTTGCCGGCCCCGCTGGCCCCGACGACCGCCGCCGTCGTCCCCGCGGCGACTTTCAGGGTCACCCCGCGCAGGTTCCACGTCGGGTCGCCGTCCGGCCAGTCGCCGTCCGGCCGGTCCTCGGCCGTGGCGAGATCGTAGGAGAACCATACGTCGTCGAACGTCAGGTCGAGTCCCCGGCCGGCATCGAGTCCCCGGCGAGCGGCGGCCGGCGCCGGTTCCGTCCCGGACTGCGGTGCGCGGGGGACGGTCAGCGCGGGGGCCCGGGCCCCTTCGGACCTCAGGCGTACCTCGTCCTGCGGGACGTCAAGCAGGGCGAAGATCCGCCGGAAGGACGCGCCCGCGCCCGCGAGCTCCGCACGCAGGTTGACAGCGGACGACAGCGGTCCGAAGGCCACCAGCAACGCGCCGCCCAAGGCGGCGACCGTCCCGAGCGTGGTACGACCGCTGGAGACCAGCCAGGCCCCCAGCGCCAGCACCGCCGTCATCGTCGCGATGACCCCGAGGTTGACCAGGAACCGGACCCACGACATCAGCCGGGCCTGATCCTCGGCGGCGGCGAACAGCTCGGCGCCCGCCGCGTCGAACCGGGTCTGCTCGTAGTCGACCCGGTCGAACAGCCGCACGTGCAGCGCCCCGGAGACCGACGAGGTGTCGGCGACCTGAGCCATGAGCAGACCGTCGAGCTCCCGCTGGCGGGTGGACAGCGCGGCGAGCCGCCGCCGGCCCAAGCGGACGATCAGCAGCGTGGCCGGCGCGAAGACCATCACCGCCAGGCTCAGACGCCAGTCCAGCACGAAGACGACGATCGAGCCGACGACGATGTCCGCGATCCTGCAGATCACCGCCTGCACAGTGGCGGAGATCGCGTTCTGGGCGTTCAGGACGTCGGTGGACATCACCGTCATCATCTCCCCCTGCTGGCTGCGGGGAAAGAAGGCGAAGGGCAGGCGCTGCAGGTGAGCGTTCACCGTCTGACGGATCCGCACGGAGACAACGCCGCCGAGCCGAGCGATGAGCGCCATGCGCGCCGAGAGCACGCTCGACTCGAACACCAGCACCGCGCACAGCAGCAGGACGGGGACGACGAGGTCGCGCACCTGGCCGGTGGGCAACGACGTGTCGATGAGATGGCGCAGGACGAACGGCCCGGCGGCGACGGCGGCCGAACCGAGAACGGACAGCCCGACGAGAACCGCGACGACCCGGCCCTGGTCGGCGAAAAATCGGACGCTGCACCGCGCCTCGGGCGCGCCGGTCAACCGCGCGAGCGCACGCGCATGCAGGCGGATCGCCCACGACGGGACGGTCGTCTCCGGCAGGAAGGCCGTCTCCGACGGGACGAGCAGCGGCTCACGGATCACGCCGCCGAGGCTATGCCGACGCGCGCCGGGGCGGCGGACCTCCCGCCTGCTGCTGTCCCCCGCGGAGCACGACCCTGACGCCCCACCGCCCTGACGCGAGTCGGGGCGGTGGGGCGTCAGGGACAGACCGACGGCGGTGGCAGAAACCGAAGGGCCGGCCGGGAGAAACCGGGGGGAAGGGATCCGGGGATCACCCGGGATCGTCAACGATTCCCGGACACGGGTCGTTGGACGCGCTCCTCCTCCAG
>NZ_CDWWEW010000001.1:0-29687 GCF_977966315.1 Frankia sp. CeRuru1 | reverse complement strand
GGGAATCGCCAGGCCCTCCAGAGAGGCGGGCGGTCGGGAAACGCCCCGCAGCCGGAACCCCATGGCAATCTTGGTCAGCCCGACCGCCAGGGCCGTGAGGCCCACCCACAGGGCCAGCAGCGGCAGCGAGACCCGCTGGGAACCCACCACCCAGAACGCCGCCCCGATCTCCAACGCACCGACGATCAGCGGCATCCACCACTGGGCCGGGGTGGGCCGGCCCTCCGCCGCGGTGGCGTACTGCCCGGCCGCGGCCTGCTGCTCGGTCCGTCGGGCGACGAACGAGTTGACGACGTCGTAGAGACCCTTGGTCAAGAAGAACCAGGCCGCGATCCGGCCCACCGCCTTGACCGTGGGATCCGGCCAGACCAGCGCCACCACCCCGCCGGCCACGAACAGCACCGCGAGCAGCGCATGGGACCAGCGCCAGTCCCGGGCCGTCGCCGCCGCCGCCAGCAGCTCACTCACCGCGCCGAGGAGCAGGACGATCCCGAGAAGCACGGCGATCGACCGCACCGTGGTCAGATCGAACTGCGGAATGGCCAGCGCGAACAGGGCAAAAGCTGCTCCAACGGCGAGAAAACCAAACCAGGGCACATTTGTGGATCTTTCATGTGTACGACGATCTGAGGCAGTTATGTCGCTCACGATCCTATTCTCCCATCGTCGGTCACCGATACAAGGACCATTGCCGTCAGCTGGCGCTCGACATCACGGGTCAACAAGCTGATGCCCGCCACCCGGCGAACCACGCTTATCCGCTGGACATCATTCCGAACCGACGACGACGCCATATCGCCCGCGGCGCTACTCAACTCCTCCCAGCAGGTGGGTGCCGCGCTGGGGCGGGAGGCAGACCCACCGCTGCCGCCACCACACGACAAGATCACCCACAGGCGGCTGTGGCACCGAACGTCATAGATCGATGACGTAGGCGCAGTGAGGGGTAAGACTTAGGGTAGGCTTTCCTTACTTGTACATTGGCTGGGTGACCCATGCAGGCCCGTCCCTCTCAGACTCGACTGTGTTCCTCGCCCGCCACCTTGAACGGCACGGTGACCGCGCGGCCGTTGTCACGGCTGAGGGCCGACTGTCCTACCGCGAGCTGGCGGCACGCGTCGACGCCGCCGCCGGTCGGCTCGGCGCCGGGCGGCGGCTGGTACTCCTCGCGGCGGTCAACACGATCGACGTCCTCGTCCTGTACCTGGCGGCGCTGTCCGCCGGGCACGCGGTCCTGCTGGTGCCGGGTGACAACGCCGCGTCGACCGACGCCCTGATCACGTCCTATGACCCCGACGTGGTGATCCGCCCCGCCGACACGCGGACGCGGATCCGCGTCGAGCAGCGGCGTGACGGCTCGAAGCACGACCTCCATCCGGACCTCGCGCTGCTGCTGAGCACGTCGGGCTCGACGGGCTCACCGAAACTGGTCCGGCTGTCGTACACGAACCTGCAGGCCAATGCCGAGTCGATCGTCGAGTGCCTCGGCCTTCGCCCCGGCGACCGCGCCGCGACGACCCTGCCCCTGTACTACTGCTACGGGCTGTCGGTCGTGCACAGTCACCTCCTGTGCGGGGCCGGTCTGATCCTGACGTCCCTGTCCGTCGTGGACGCCTGCTTCTGGGACCTCTTCCGGGACGGGCAGGGCACCTCGCTGGCTGGCGTCCCCTACACGTTCGACCTGCTCGACAGGATCGGTTTCGACGCGATGTCGCTGCCGCACCTGCGCTACGTCACGCAGGCCGGCGGTCGACTGGCGCCGGACCGGGTGGCCCGCTACGCCGAGCTCGGACGACGCAACGGCTGGGACTTCGTCGTGATGTATGGCCAGACCGAGGCCACGGCGCGGATGGCCTACCTGCCGCCGCACCTCGCGCCGACCCATCCCCACACCATCGGAGTCCCGGTCCCGGGCGGGTCGTTCCGGCTCGAGCCGCTGGCCGAGAGCACCGACAGCACCGACAGCACCGACAGCGCCGGGGATCTGGGGCAGCTCGTCTATTCCGGGCCCAACGTCATGATGGGCTACGCGCGGACGGCCTCGGACCTCGCGCTCGGTCCGACGCTCGACGAGCTGCGCACCGGGGACGTCGCGCGCCGCACCGACGACGGCCTGTACGAGATCGTGGGACGGCAGACCAGATTCGCCAAGGTCTTCGGGATCCGGATCGACCTGCAACACGTGGAGAACACCCTCGCCGGCCAGGGGCTCAGCGCCTGCTGCGTGACCGGCGACGACGCCGTCGACGTGATGATCGAGGGCGACCGGGACGCACCTTCGGTCCGCCAGCTGGTCGCGCGGGCCTGCCGGCTGCCGGAGAACACCGTCCGCGTCCACCGCCTGGCCGCCCTGCCCCGCCTGGCCACCGGCAAACCGGACCTGGTTGCGCTGCAGGAGATCGCCCGCGACGCGCGACCGGCGCGCACGACCGCGCCCACCGGACGGGACGGGCCGTCGGACGGAACAGCCGACGTACGTCGGCTGTTCGCCGAGCTGCTTCACCGCGACGATGTCACCGACGACAGCACCTTCGTGAGCCTGGGCGGCGACTCGCTGTCCTACGTGGAACTGTCACTGCGGCTGGAGGACGCCCTCGGACACCTGCCCGCCGGCTGGCACACCATGGCCGTGCGGGACCTGAAGCCGGCCACGCGACCGAAGCGCAGGGCTGGCGGCTCTGGCGGCTCGATCGAGACCAGCCTGCTGCTCCGCGCGGTCGCGATCGTGCTGATCGTCGGGACGCACGCCAACACCTTCGACACCGTCGGCGGCATCCTCGGGGGCGCCCATCTCCTCATCGCCGTCGCCGGCTACAACTTCGCCCGTTTCCACCTGACCGCGGCGCCGCGGCGCGACCGGGTCCGCGGGCTGCTCCGCAGCATCGCGTACCTCGCGGTGCCGAGCATCGTCTTCATCACCGTACTCGTGCTCGTCATGGACGAACACGGACCCGCCAACATCGTGCTGCTCAACAGCGTGTTCGGGCCGGGCCGCGCGGGCCCGCCCTGGGAGTTCTGGTTCATCGAAGCCCTGGTCCAGATCCTGCTGGTCCTCGCGGCCCTACTCGGCGTGCCGGCGTTCGACCGCTGGCAGCGGCGCCGCCCGTGGGCCGTCGCCGCCAGTGTCCTCGCCGCCGGTCTGCTCACCCGCTTCGACGTCGTGGCCCTACCGCCGGGACCACGCCACACCCAGACGTCGGTGGCGGTGCTCTGGCTGTTCGCGCTGGGATGGGCCACCGCCGCCGCGACCACGGTATGGCAGCGGCTGGCCCTCACGGCGGCGGCGGCACTCACCATCCCCGGGTTCTTCGCTGACGCACGCCGGGAGCATGTGGTGCTCGGCGGCGTGCTCCTGCTGGCCTGGACCACGAGCGTCCGCTGCCCACGCCCGCTACGCCGGCTGGCGGGCCTGCTGGCCGGCAGCTCGCTCTACATCTACCTGACCCACTGGCAGGTGTTCCCCCTTCTGCAGGACGACCATCCGGTCCTGGCGCTGCTGGCCTCGCTCACCGTCGGCGTCGCCGCGTGGAAGGTCTCGTTCCATGCCATGGGCCTTCTCGGCCGGCTCACGGCAGGCGTGCCGATCCCGCTCGGCGCCAGGCGTCTGCTCCGCGGTTCGCCCGCCAGCGCCCCCGGCTTATGCCACTCGTCACATTCCACGGCGCTAAGGTAAGCATGAGTTAACTTCTAGACCGATTAGAGGTTCGAGGTCGGTCGGACGTGTCTGTCCAGGTGGAGTGTTCAGGTGGAGGAGTCCGATGGGTTCGGTAGGAAGAACCTTGGTCGTGCTGGTGACGGCCACCGGCCTGGCCGGCCTGGCCGGCCTGTCAGCGTGCGGCTCGGGGGACGACGGGAAGACGATCACGCTCTACAACGCGCAGCACCAGGACCTGATGCGGGTGATGGTGGACGCGTTCACCAAGCAGACCGGCATCAAGGTCGAGCTGCGTCGCGGCGGCGACCCCGAGCTGGCGAACCAGATCGTCCAGGAAGGCGACAGCTCGCCGGCGGACGTCTTCGTCACCGAGAACTCGCCGGCCATGACGCTGGTCGACCGCGCCGGCGGCTTCAGTAAACTGGACCGGGCCACCCTGGGCCAGGTGCCTGACCAGTACGTCCCGAGCACCGGCAACTGGGTCGGTTTCGCGGCCCGGTCGACGGTGTTCATCTACAACCGCGGGCAGGTCGCCAAGAACGAGCTACCCGCGTCGATCATGGACCTGGCGGGACCGGCATGGAAGGGGAAGGTCGGTGTCGCGGCGGCCGGAGCGGACTTCCAGGCCATCGTCAGCGCCGTACTCGCGGTGAAGGGCGAGAGCGCCACCGCCGAGTGGCTCGCCGGGCTGAAACGCAACGCGAAGATCTACGCCAACAACATCGCCGCGCTGCGCGCCGTGAACGCGGGCGAGGTCCCCGCCGCCGTGATCTACCATTACTACTGGTACCAGGACCAGGCGGAGTCGGGCAAGGACAGTAAGAACGTCGACCTGCACTTCTTCGGCCACCGGGACCCGGGCGCGTTCGTCAGCGTCTCCGGCGCCGGCGTCCTCGCGGCCAGCGACCAGCAAGCCGAGGCACAGCAGCTGGTCACCTTCCTCACCAGCGACGCCGGGCAGAAGGCGCTGGTCGACAGCGGTGCCCTGGAGTACGCCGTGTCCGACGCGGTCCCCACGAACCCTGCACTGAAGCCGCTGTCAACACTCGATCCGCCCGACATCGACATCTCGACCCTGAACGGACCAAAGGTCGTCGAACTGATGCAGCGGGCGGGCCTGCTCTGAACGGTCAGCCCACGACGGCGGGATGGTGGGTACGCACCGGCCCGGCGTACCCGCGCCCGCTGCTGCTGGCCTGCGTGCTCGTCGCGCTGCTCGCAGCCGTCCCGCTGTTCTTCGTCGTCGGGTACACGGTCAGCGTAGGCTGGTCGGAGGCCTGGCGGCTGCTGATCCGGCCCAGGGTCGGCGAGCTGCTGGCCAACACCACCAAGCTCGTGACCGGCGGGATGGTGGCCAGTGCCGTCCTGGGCACGGCCGCCGCCTGGCTGGTGGAACGGACGACCCTGCCGGGACGACGGGTCTGGCACGTGCTGCTCGCCGCTCCGCTGGCACTGCCCGCGTTTGTCGTCAGCTACGGCTGGGTCTCGCTGACCGCGGGCGTCGAGGGATACCCGGGCGCCCTGCTGATCGTGACACTCGCCTACTACCCGCTGGTCTACCTCCCCGTCGGCGCGACCCTGCGGGGGCTGGACCCGGCGCTGGAGGAATCCGCCAGGTCACTCGGGCTCGGCCCGTGGCGGACGTTCGCCAGGGTCGTGCTCCCGCAGCTGCGCCCGGCCGTCCTCGGCGGGTCGCTGCTGGTCGGCCTGCACCTGCTCGCCGAGTTCGGCGCCCTGCAAATGCTGCGGTTCTCCACCTTCACCACGGCCATCTACGACCAGTACCTCTCGTCGTTCAACGGCCCGGCGGCGAACATGCTCGCCGGCGTCCTGGTGCTGTACTGTGCGGTCCTGGTCGGCGCCGAGCTGAGCCTGCGCGGCCGGCACCGCTACGCCCGGCTCGGGCCCGGAGCCAGCCGCACCGCGCAACCCGCCCGGCTCGGCCGGCTCACCGCCCCCGCCGTCGCCGGGCTCGGCGCGGTCGTGGTCCTGGCGCTCGGCGTGCCGCTGGTGAGCCTCGTCCACTGGCTGCTGGTAGGTGCCTCCGCCGCCTTCCCCGTCGGCGAACTGGCCGCCGCCGCCGCGACCGCGGCCGGGCTCGGCCTCGTCGGCGCGCTGTGCACCGTCCTGTTGGCGCTTCCGGTGGCGTGGCTCGCGGTACGCCACCCGGGCCGGATCGGGACACTGCTTGAACGCAGCACCTACACGGCCAACGCACTGCCGGGCATCGTGGTGGCGCTCGCTCTCGTCACGGTCTCGCTGCACATCCTGCCGGCCGTGTACCAGACCACCACCCTCCTGATCGCCGCCTACTCGATCATGTTCCTGCCGCGGGCCACGGTGGCGGTACGGGGCGCGATCGCGCAGGCGCCACCCGTCCTGGACGACGTCGCGCATGCCCTGGGCCTGCGCCCGGCGCAGGCCTGGCGGCGGGTCACCCTGCCGCTGATCGCCCCCGGCGTCGGCGCCGGCGCCATCCTGGTGTTCCTCGCCGTGGTCACCGAACTCACCGCGACCCTGCTGCTGTCACCCACCGGCACCGAAACCCTGGCGACCGAGTTCTGGAGCAACGTCCGCGACGTCGACTACGGCGCGGCCGCCCCCTACGCGGGGTTGATGGTGCTGCTGTCGGCCCCGGCGACCTTCCTGCTCACCCGTTCCGTCAGGAGAAGCACGTGACAGCGCTGACCGTCAGCCAGGTCACCAAGCGGTTCGGCGCCACGACAGCCCTCGCCGGGATCGATCTACGAGTGCCCGAGGGCAGTGTGACGGCCGTACTCGGGCCGTCGGGCTGCGGCAAGACCACCCTGCTACGGCTGCTGGCGGGATTCGGCGACCCGGACGGCGGGACGATCGACTTCGGCGCCGAACGGGTGTTCAGCCCCGGTCGCAGCGTTCCCGCCCAGCGGCGGCGGGTCGGGTACGTCCCGCAGGAAGGTGCCCTGTTCCCGCATGTGGACGTCGCGGCCAACATCGGGTTCGGCCTGCCCCGCGCCGAACGCCGATCCGCCGGGCGTGCCGCCGAGCTGCTCGACCTCGTCGGGCTGGACGCGAGCCTGGCCTGCCGGTTCCCCCATCAGCTCTCCGGCGGCCAGCAGCAGCGCGTGGCGCTGGCGCGGGCCCTGGCCCCGCGGCCGTCCCTGGTGCTGCTCGACGAGCCGTTCTCCTCCCTGGACGCGGGGCTCCGCCTGAACACCGCCCGCGCCGTCGTCGAAGCGCTGCGCGCCAACCGGACCACCGCGCTGCTCGTCACGCACGACCAGAACGAGGCGCTGTCACTGGCCGACCAGGTCGCTGTCATGGCCGCCGGCCGCATCGCCCAGACCGGCACGCCCCCGGGCGTCTACGCCGCACCCAGCAACCCGACCGTCGCGGCCTTCGTCGGCGCCGCCGTGTTCGTGCCCGCCGTCGTCACCGGGCTCACCGCCTCCTGCGACCTTGGTGAACTCGCCGTCCGGCCCGGGTCTCCCCAGGGCGAGGCGCGCCTGCTCATCCGGCCGGAACAGATCAGGCTCCTCGCCGCGGCGGACGGCGACGAGAACAAGAACCAGAATGAGAACCAGAACGAAGACCGAACCGAAGACCGAACCGAAGACCGGAACGGGGAGCGGGACAAGGACCGGAACGGGGTGGTCGGCCGGGTCACCGAGGTGCGGTACTTCGGCCACGACGCCACCGTCCAGCTCCGGCTCGACCGGTCCGGCCGCACCGTGACGGCGAGGGTGCCGGGGCACCAGCTCCCCGAACCCGGCACCCACGTACGGCTGTCGATCACCGAACCCGTCACGGCCTTCCCACCCCACTGACGCCAGGCGGGTCACAGCGCCAGGCAGGTCACAGCGTCAGGCGGGTTTGCGGGCCTCGATCAGAAACCGCGTCGCCCAGGTGACGAATGGGCCTTCGGCGCGGATCTGATCGTGCAGCGACCGCAGGCGCGCATGGTACCGCTCGACGCCGAACCCGGGAACGGTCCAGATCACCTTCCGCAGGAAGTAGATGACCGCGCCGACGTCGAGGAACTCGGTCCGCGGGGACTCCATCCGCAGGTCGACGATCTCCAGGCCGACGGCTTCGGCCCCGGCGCGGGCGGTGTCGGGGTGACGGGTACGGGGCGCCAAGGCCGGCAGCGGTCCCAGGAAGTACTCGCTCAGCTCGAGCATGCTCGACGGCCCGACCTGCTGGGAGAAGTAGCGACCACCCGGCCGCAGCACCCGGCCGATCTCCGCCCAGTAGGTCACCACCGGGTGACGGCTCACCACCAGGTCGAACGTCGCATCGGCGAAGGGCAACGACCTGTCGTCGGTGGCCACGACGGCCACGCCGCGGGGACCCAGCCGCGCGGCGGCCCGCGCGATGTTCGGCGCCCAGGACTCCGTGGCCACCGTGCACCCGGCCAGCCGCGGCAGTCCGGCGAGAACCTCCCCACCGCCGGTCTGAACGTCCAGGCCCACGGCGGCCCGACCCATCCGCTCGCCCATCAGCCGGGCGTAGCCCCAGGACGGACGCTGCTCGGTGGCCCGCCCGTCCAACCAGGAGAAGTCCCAGCCGTCCACCGGCACCGACGTCGCCTCAGCAACAAGATCGTCGAACTGACGCGCCATAGGCCGACCATGGCAGCACATCCACGCGGTCGCGAGCGAATTTCCTGCGCCGCCTCGCGGCCACGGTCTCGGTCGGTAGCATGCCGTTCCTTCGCCAGACCGGCTGGATGCGGAAGGGCGGGCGTTTCCCCTCACCGTCACCGAACTCCTTGTTCAGATAGTCCAGGTAGCCGGGCTCGGTGGACTCTCCCTCCACAGCGACATAGACGACCCGCACCTGGCGGGACGTGGAACCCGGTCCGCGATTCAGGTGACGTTCGTCGGCTGACCCGCGCCGGCGGCGCGGCCTCGACTCCCCGCCGTCATGACGCCCACGCCGCGCACTCACGCTGTCGCCTTCGCCTCCTGCCGGGACAGTTCACGCATGATCTCACCTGCGGTGAGCCGCGGGATCCCCCCGTACCGGCCGCGCAGATAGCCACGTTCCAGGTTCTCCTCCTTGCGCGGCTTGGCGTCTTCATCCACCAGGAGCACCGTTCCCTCGTCCAGCACGGTCAGCAGGGGGCCGAGGAAGGCGAACCAGGCATGGGTTCCCAGCGACTCCTCGGTGAGGAAGTCCATGGCGACCTCCCCGCAGTCCGGCGCACGATGCCGAAGCCTTACCTGGCCGGTCTCCGGGTCGACGTCGATTCCGGTCAGGCCGAGATCCGCCACGGCCAGCAGGTCAACAATCCGATCCTGGTATCGGGAGGACGTCTTCGGATCGGTCAGCAGGCGCTGCGTCCACTGGGTGCGGGCGGCGATGTCGGCTCCCGGCGTCACCAGCCACAGGTTGTCCATAAACCAGCGGTGCAGTGCCGAGAGTTGCGGATCGTTGAGGGTCGCCCCCACCGAGAGAAAGAGCGCGTTGGGACGGGTGAACCGAACGAGGACGTCACGCATACCTTTGAATCCGGTTCCCTTAAAAAGGAATTCCTCCCCGCCGTCGTCGGCCCGCCCGGCCTCCCGGTCGAACCAGACGCTGCGTTTTCCCCGCGGGTACGCGTGGAGCCATTCGGCCTCCACGCGTTCGTCGGACAGCTCGAACCCATAGGTATAGCGGATCGGTTCGCTGCCGAGCAGCAGATCTACTTCGAAGAGGCTGGTCTCCTCCCGACTGCCCGGGTCGAGCCCGAACGGTTCACGCGGGACGGTCCCCGGTGCCTTCGCCCAGTCCGCGACGGAGCTGCGCACCGCCTCACGCATGGAGCGGAAGGCGTTGAGGAGGTTCGACTTACCGGACGCGTTGGCCCCGAAGATGCCGAGAACGGGCAGCACGGTCACCGGTCGCCCCCGAGAGCTCAGCGGGGTCGCACGCGCCGTACCCTCGTTGAACTCGGTGCCGATCAAGGACAGCTCATGTTCGTCGCGGATCGACCGATGGTTGGCCACCCGAAAGCGGAGAAGCATGCTCAACCTCCCGGCTGACACGGGCGCTAGCCGCGTCACGAGCGACTCCGCGCAGAAACTCTGCACCTAACAGCCTATGACGCCGGCTATGCTGATGTCAGGCTGTCACCTCACCTTCCCGAAAAATGATCAGAACTATCCAGTCGGAGTGCCCCAAAGGGGCCCGGACAAGGACGGAACGGCAGATGCCGAGGCCTGCGCGGGCAAGGTGTTGGATGAGGAGTTGTGAGCATGCCTGAGCCACCCCGGTCGCAGCGGCTCGACGCGGTGGGTGCGGGCGGAAGAAGTGCCCTCATCCCGGCGGCCGTGCTCTCCTTGGCGGCTGTCCCGCTGGCCGTAGCCTCGGTCGCCGTCGCCGAGTTTCTGCACTGGCGGGCGTCGCGGCAGTTCGGTGGCGGCCGTGGCGGCCGATCCCGCCGCCCGGACGGCCACGGGGCGCAGGCCGTCGTCGTCCTCGGCTTCCCCACTACCCGGACCGGCCGGCTGCATCCCGCTCCAGCGGTGGCGCACCGAGATCGGCGTGCGGTCGCTGGCCCCGGAGGACGGCAGCCGACTGATCTTCACGGGCGCCGGGCGGCCCGGCGGGGTGTCCGAGGCCGCGGCCATGGCCGGCTACGCGCACGACGCGCTCGGCCGGGCGCTCCGCTGAGCCACGGGTAAGCCACGGGTGCCGACGCAGGGATCACTCGCCCGCCACGCCCCGCCAGAGCTTGGCCGCACGGATGAACAACGCGCCGAGCTCGCTCAGGTCAGCGAGCGTAGCTCCCGTTCACCTTGTCGCTGTCACGTTCCGTGTCGTCACGTTCCAGGACGGCCAGCCTGGAACCTCATCTTCACGTGAGGTCAAGGTGCTGTGAACAGGGCACAGGCGGAATCGGACCTCGGCACACGAGGCCGTGATCTCGGCGCGACCGGGCGGGCGCCGGGGGTAGATATCGACGGATCGTTACGAACCGGACATGACGCCGCAGCCCATCTTCGGCACGCTGGGCCGCACTGACCGTTCCGGGAACAGGTGACGAGGAAGCGGATGACCACGTTTTACGAGATCCTGGGCAGGGAGGCCTCGATCGCCGGGGTGGTGGCCACCTTCTACGATCGCATCCTGACCGATCCGGAGCTGGCGCCCTATTTCGCCAACACCGACCTGGCCAGGCTCCGCACCCACCAGGTCGCGTTCCTCGTCGCCGTGACCGGAGGCCCGAAGGCCTACGAGGGTCGTGATCTCGCGGTCGCCCATGCGGGCCTCGCCGTCACCGACGCCGCCTTCGACCGGATCGCCGGGCACCTCATTGCGGCCCTCACCGACGCCGGCCTCGGCGCCGGCACGGTCGCGGCGGTCACGAGCGCCCTGCTACCGCTACGCAGGTCGATCGTCACCGCCTGACCCTCACGTCACCGAACGACGACAGGTCCGCCGGTTGATTCGTACAGTCAGACTTATGACGTCGCCCACGCCTATGACGTCGCCGGCGGGAACCGCCCGGATCGACACCTGGATCTGGTGCGTGCGCCTGGTCAAGACGCGATCGCAGGCGACCGCCGCCTGCCGCGCCGGCCATGTCCGCCTCAACGGCGAGCGGGTCAAGCCGGCCCATCCGGTGCGGGCCGGGGACGAGATCCGGGTGCGCCAACCCGGGCACGAACGGGTCGTCGTCGTCACCCGGATCCTGCACAGGCGGGTCGGCGCGCCCGTTGCCGCGGAGTGCTTCGTCGACCACAGCCCGCCGGTCGCGCGCGAGGTGCCGCCGGTGGTGGCCGTGCGCGATCGGGGCGCCGGGCGGCCGACGAAGCGCGACCGGCGGGCGCTGGAACGCCTGCGCGACCAGCCCCGCTGGCCGGACGCGCGGTAGCGGCGCCGCTACTGGGCGCCCAGTAGCGGCGCCCGGTCAGGCGACGCCTCGGTCGAGAGAGTCCGCAATCGCCCACACACCATGACCATCCTCAGAAACCTCGGGCGGGGTCAAACGGTCGTAGCGACGCCCCGATAGGATGATCGTGATGGCGTCGGTGATCAGGACATCGTCCACCTCGGGCTATCGAGCCCCGTAGTGGCTCGGGAAGGTGGCCCCGGTCAGTACGGCCACCGACCCGGGCCGGGCGTACGCGTACAGATAATCACCGGCCTGGATCTCGTCGGCGTGCATGAGATTCAGTTCCGCCTTCCCGAAGAAGGCGGGCATGAAGAGCGTGGCGAGGAGGAGAATCCCGCCGCAGCCCGCCAGGGCGTGCCGCCGTCGCCACCGCCCGGTCACCGGCGCGACGGCGCAGCACACCAGCGGCGCGCACCAGGGCAGGGAGAACAGGATCGCCCGCAGGATACTTTCGCCGCCGTAACTCTGCCCGAGCAGGATGACGCCCGGTGCGATGCTCAGCAGGATGAGCGGAAGCACCCGGCCGTCACCGCGGTGCAGCCGGCGCAGCCCGCCGATGCCGGCCAGCGCCCAGACCGTGCCGGTCAGGATCAGTCCGGCGGTTTTGGCCAGCTTTCCCGACGAAGGAAGCGGCGGCTCCTCTGACCGGGCGTTCGCGAACGGGTCGGGACTGCTGAAGACCCCGAAATGATCCTGAACATAGGCGAAGTGCGGGATCAGATAGGCGATCGTCAGACCGGCCATGGCGACCACCACCCACCTCGGCCGCACGAGCCCGGCCGCGGTCAGCGCACCGGCCCCGAGGAGGAGCAGGTACGGGGTCAGCTGGTGGCTGACCACCGCCGCCCCGTCCAGGAGCAGCACGACGCCGACCGCCACCGGCAGCGACCAGGTTGGGCCTGGCGGGGCTGCGAAGCGCAGCGGCGGCCTTCTGCTGTGGACTCCGGCGGACCGCACGGCCCGCCGCAGGATGGCCCTCGGCGCGCCGGTACGGAGTTGCCGCAGGAGCACCAGGTACAGGGCGAGGCTCAGCGTCCGGCCGAGGGCCTGGGGGGCGAAATAGTCCTGCCCGACCCAGTTCGTCACGACGAAGACCAGTGCCGCGCCCGCGGCGATCCGCGGCTCGCGAAGCAGCGTCCTGGTAGCCGCCCAGACGAGAAGGGCGTCGATGCCGGTGAAGAAGACTTCGGTCCAAGCGGCGAAGGCGATCGGGTTGGGTCGGCCGGCGAGCGAGCCGAAGACCGCGGTACCGGCGAAGAAGCCGGGCCATCGGTGGTAGATGTCGATGTCGATGTCGACGCCGCCATGCTGCTCGAGATAGCGGACCACGCCGACGTGCTTGTACACCCAGGGGTAGTGCGGAACGTCCAGGATGAGCGGAAGGGTGCCGTAGAGCACGAGAATGCAGGCAAGCAGGTAGGCCACCGCGATGAACGGCTGGAAGCGGGCCCGTCCGACGGCGCCGGCAGCGCCGAGCAGGAGCACGCCCAGGCCGACGTACCAGGCGATGGGCAGTGCCGGCAGGAGACCGTAGTCGGTGAGGTTCTCAACGTGGATCCACCGCAGTGACAGCCCCCAGAGGGTGATGCCGACCGCCAGCGGGGACAGCCATGGAAGGCCCGTCGCGAAGGGGCCTGACAACCGCGCCGGCCGCCGGATTCCGGGGTCCTCGGGCCGTCTTTGACGGACCGAGCGGAGACGGGCCCGAGCAGCCGCCGCGTGGGGCTGGGAAGCCCCGTTCCGGCCGAGCCGAGGATCCGGTATCTCCGGCGGAAGCAGCGGTCTGCCGGTCAACGCCCTCGCACCTTCCCGTCAGCGCGCGGGTCCGCGCGCGGCTGGGCGCGGAGGTCCACGCACAGGCTGTGGATGAGGACCGCACAGCAGGCAAGTCCCACGACGGCCTGCACCACGGCTGGGTGCCACCATCCCGACCAGACCATGAGCATGCTGGTCAGGACGTCGATGGCAAGGCTGATGGCGACGGCAAGCCCGACCCAGGCCGCCGTCCCGTCGACCGGGAACCTGGCCAGCACGGCGGCCCCGGGAAGAAGGAATGCGACGGGGACGGCGAGCAGGACCCGTACCGGAGAATCTGTTCGGCCGACCACAAGAAAGGCGAGCGTCACGGTTACCGCCACAAGCGCCGCCTGCGTTGTTCGGCGGGCGTACACGCTGCTCATGGTTGTGCTCCAGGGGTCGCGGTGGAGATCCGCGGCTCGGGGATGGGCGCCCTGGGAAAGGGTGCGGGGAGAGCACCGGGAGTCGGTGCGTGGTCATGAGGCAGGTCGCAGTGCCGGCGCCGGGCGAGGGCCCGGCTGGCGGCATAGCCGACCGGCCCTCGGGCCATACCGACCAACTCGGTCAAGGCCAGGGACCGGGGATAGTCACGGGATTTGCCGGTGTTCTTGCTGCTGCGTGGGTGGAGAAGATGGTGCAGGCCGCCGGGGACGAGACGGGCGATCTGGAGGCGTTCGGCGGGTTGGGTCGCGATGCGTTTGGTGACCATCGCCCCCAGGCCGGCCCCGTAGTCATACATCTGACGCCGCAGTTCGACAGTGGTCCGCTTGTGCAGGTGGCGGATCAGCGCGGCCGGCTCGTAGACCAAGGCGTGGCCGCTCTGCACCACGGACAGGAAGATGTCGATATCCTCGCCGCCGCGGGCCGCGGTGCCCGTGCCGAGAAATTCGTCGAAACCACCAAGCTGACGCAGCGTATCAGTCCGGAAAGCGCTGTTCGCGCCGCTGCCGAACACGCCCGCGGTATAGGGATAGAGCAGGTCGCCTGATCGATTCTCGGTGCGGTCGAACCGGCGTCGGACGAAGCCCTTGCCGAAGCCGCCGAACTGCTCGAACCACACCTGCGCCGGAGTCGCGAGCTCCAGCGGCCGGATCAGCCCGGTGACGCACGCCACCGTCTCATCGACGACACCCGAGCCGGTGGCGAACCCGGACAGGAGGAACTCCAACCAGCGCGGGTCGACCTCGACGTCGTCGGTGAAGACGACCACCGGTGTGGTCGCGGCGGCCAGTCCGGCGTTGCGGGCCCGGGAAAGCCCCCTCGCGGGCTCGGCGACGTACCGCACCTCGCCGGCCATCCGACCGAGCTGTTCGCGGATGCCGCTGGTGCGCGGCCGGTTGTCGACCACGATGATTTCCTGCGGCGGCACGGACTGCGCCAGGATTCCCGCGAGCGTGGCCGCCAGCGAGGGGGAGGCGACGCAACTTGTCACGACGACGGTGCCGGCGAGTTCGGCGGGGAGCATCGGCCGGCAGACGTCTGACGTCACAACTCCGTCGATCGGGACCGTTTCGGGCACCGCGAGCCCGTCCGCGGTCAGGTGGGCGGCCCCGTCCAGCCACGCCCTGATCTGCCGGTCCGGGGTGTCGACCATCACGGTCAGTCGGGCAAGGGCGAACGGGTCGTCGGCGCCGTGCGACATCATGTTGCGCACCCCGCAGGCGGACGTGAAGCCACCCTGCCCGACGAGCCGCCGGACGGCATGGTCGTAATTGCCGTGGGGGTAGGCGAAGGAGCCCACCGGTGCGCCGATCGCAGCGGTCAACCGGGCGTTGCAGTCGCTGATCTCCCGGCGCGCCTCGGCGCCGCGCAGCATGCCGGCCTGGCCGATCCAGTCGGTGACGACGTAGCAGGTCGCGGTGTCGACCGTCCAACGTCCATAGCTCGCCACCGGATAATCGGTCACCGAGTGGTACAGCAGAATCGGGATCACGGGTACCTCCGACAGGATCGGCTGACGCCGTTCCGTATAGGCACAGATGACCACCGAGAGCCGCGGGCCGGCCGGGAGGGTCATCATGCGTATTCCGTCGCGCCGGTTGTCCTGCGCCGGCCATGGGGAAGGTCACCCGGACTTCGCTGGCTGACGATGGTCGATACCGGCTGACCGGGACGGCTGAGCACCATGCCGTCCCACCTGGCGCTGTTTCGTGACCGAACGGTGAAGTTTTCCGACCATTCGACGAGGATGGTCCGCAGGACGCGCAGACCATCCCGGCCCGCATTCAGGTTGCTCACGCCGTGAAGGCGCTCGTGCTCAAAGCTGCCGACCTCGGTGACCCGCAGGCAGGCCTTGGCCGCGCGGAGGGCGATCAAGGTTTCGATCTCGAAGCCATCGCCATGCCGCCAGCTGCCGTCGGTTTCTCCCGGCGGCAGCCCGAGCATCGGCAGACAATCTCGCCAGAATGCGTTGTAGCCGTAGCACAGGTCGGTGAAGCGGCGGTGGAAGAGCAGGTTGACCAGATGACAGAAGAAGAGATTCCCAAGAGTGCGCAGCAGGGTAATGTCGTTGCTGCCGCCACGGTGGGCGAATCGGGTTCCCTTGACGAAGTCGGCGCCTTGGACGAGGGCCACGAAGAAGGCGGGTATCTCAGCCGGGTCGGCCGAGCCGTCGGCGTCGAGCGTGACCATAATGTCCCCCGATGCCACGGCAAAGCCGCAGGCCATGGCCTTGCCCTTGCCATATCTGTTCTGGCGGACGACGACCACGCCGGGGCGTAGCTCGCGGGCCAGTCGGACGGTGTCATCGGTGGAGTTCCCATCCACCAGGATTATTTCGGCGTCCACCGGAAGTCGGCCAAATACTTCCCGCAGATTCCGCGCCTCGTTGAGCGTCGGAATCACCACGCTTACCGATGGCGAATCACCCGAACCAGACAAGGACGCCCCCCTGGACAGACCTGGATGGCCGGTGGACCACGGTGGAATTTCGTCCTGCCGAGCTTCCGACCACGCGCTCGTCACGCGCCGTGACTCTAAATAATGGATGTTGATAGCTCCGGAATCCCGGGTGCTGGCGTGTCGCCGACGGGGGTCGGGATATTTCCTCATCGTCGGCGGCGGACGGTACGCAACCGGCGGCCCAACCGTTTCCCCGGCCGGTCGGGGCATGGCCAGCGGATGCGCTCACCTAGACACGGGCGCGGCGGCGATACGCGTCCAGACGGGGTGTCCAGACGGGGTTCTGGACGCGCGACCACTGAGGTGCGTACGTTCGCCACGACCGGCGGGTCGCTGGGGCTGCTCACCGACTGGCTCACCTTCGCCGGCTACGGGAGCGGGATCGTTCCAGGTCCAACCCAGCAGCGACTATGAACACCCACTGCCATCCGATGGAGCGGAGAACAACCGATATGGCCAAGGCCGGGGAAACCGCACGACGAAGGCCCGAGGTGCCTGACTCAACCGGAGGGCGGGACGAGGACCCCGCGATGCTCTCGTCGGTGGCGGCCACGCCCCGGGACACAACCATCCCGGCTATTCCGCAACAACGGCAACCAGAGCCGCCGGCAGCCGGGCCGCCGGAGTGGAAGGTCCGGCTGACCGCCAGAATCTTCATCATCGATGCCACGGCAATCACGGTCGCTCTTACCTGTTCCTATGTCCTCCGGTTCGGCATGAATTCGAACCCAACCGTCCACGGGGCGTCATATCTCTCCGTCGCGATAGGTATCGGACTGGGCTGGCTCGCCATGCTCGGCGCCGCCGATACCTATCAGACGAAATATCTGGGCATCGGAACCGAGGAATACCGGCGGATCAGCGTCGCGACGTTCCGACTGTGGGGCACGACGGCGATCCTCTCCTACGTCCTGCGCGCAGAAGTCGCTCGCGGGTTCTGTCTGGTAGTCCTGCCGCTGGGGCTGCTGCTGCTGATTACCGGTCGGATGCTCGCCCGCCGGCGGCTGGTGGCGGCTCGGCGGGCCGGCCGTGCCCGCCACCGAGTTGTCGTCGTCGGTGACCGTAGCACGGTGGCCGAACTCGTCAGCGAGTTCCGATATGAACCCGCGGCCGGATTCGAGATCGTCGGCGCATGCCTACCCCGGCAGGACGACTACTCGGCCGATTATTCTCCCTTTCCCGTCCTAGGTGCCCTGCCGGCGCTGCGGTCCGCCGTCGCCCGCGCCATGGCCGACACGGTGGTGGTCGCCTCGTCCGCGGCGGTCAACATCGAAGCCGCCAAGCGGATCGCCTGGGACCTCGAGGGGACCGGTGTCGATCTCGTCATCGCGTCGAGTATGGCCGGAATCGCCGGGCCGCGGGTGTCCCTGCGGCCGATCGCAGGTCTCCCCCTGCTACACGTGGAGAGCCCGGTCTATACCGGTTGGCGAAAGGTCGCCAAAGACATCTTCGACCGAATCCTTGCCGCCGTGGCCCTCGTTACCCTGTCTCCGCTGCTGCTTCTCGTCGCGTTGACCATCCGGGTCGACAGCACCGGACCGGCGTGGTTTCGCCAGACCCGGGTGGGTAAGGACGGCCGCGAGTTCCAGATCCTCAAGTTCCGGACGATGTACGTGGACGCCGAACGGCGCCGGGCAGCGCTGGAGGAGCGCAACGAGGCTGACGGGCCACTTTTCAAGATTCGCGACGACCCCCGCGTCACTCGGGTCGGACGGACGCTACGGCACCTGTCGATCGACGAGCTGCCGCAACTCGTCAACGTCCTCCGCGGCGAGATGTCGCTGGTGGGGCCGCGGCCGCCGCTGCCGGCAGAGGTCGCTCAATATCACGACTCCGTCCACCGTCGATTCAAGGTCAAGCCCGGCCTGACCGGGCTGTGGCAGGTAAATGGGCGTTCAGAACTGCCCTGGCGGGACGGGGTGCGGCTCGACCTCTACTATGTCGAGAACTGGTCGATCATGCTCGACCTCGCCATCATCGCCCGGACTGTTCGCGCCGTTCTGCGGCGGTCCGGCGCATTCTAGGCTGGCGGAAGGGGCGGATAGCCGGCCCGCCAGTCGGCCCGCCGGGTCCAGACGACGCGCCAGCCGCCGCTCCCGGCGCCGGCCGGCCGGCCGATTACCGTGGCGAGGGCCGCCCGCAGCGCCACCCCGAGAAGCAGCATCGCCAGACACACCGTCCGGCGCCACCCGGTCCAATGGGTCCGCGCCAGTGTCACCTTGCCCGTCATCACCAGCACGTGCTTGTCCGCCCATCCGGCGGAGGACGCACCGCCATGGTGAACCACGACCGCGCCGGGTGTGATCACGGGATCCAGGCCGGCTCGGCGGGCCCGGATCGACAGGTCGACGTCCTCGCCGTACATGAAGAAACGGGGGTCGAAGCCACCGAGCTGCTCGAACAGCGCGCGTGGGATGAGCAACAGGCAGCCCGTCACCACCCCCACGGCCCGAACCGTGTCGCGAGGCCACGGTCCCATTGATTCGGGATCGAACAGGGCCGAACGCCGGAAGGCGGTGGACAGTCCGAGGCCGAAGCACACATGGCTCCAGACGGTCGGGACAGCCCAGCACGACCTGGGGTCGATGGTCCGGTCCGGACCGAGGGTGCGACCGCCGTAGATGCCGTGCCTCGGGTTGGCCCGCGCGAAGTCCAGCAGGTTCGCGACCGCGCCGGGGAGCACCACCGTGTCGGGGTTGAGGAGGAGCAGGTACTCCCCCTTCGCGTGGGAGGCCGCGAGGTTGACCGCCCGGCCGAAGCCGAGGTTCGTCCTCTGCTCGATCAGGTTCACCGCGGGAAACCGATCACGGATGATCGAGACAGAGTCGTCCGTGGAGGCGTTGTCCAGGACGATCATCTCGGTCGCTAGACCGTCGGACGCGGCTACACAGGACTCCAGGCATGCCGCCGTCATGGCGCCGGTGTTGTACGAGACGATCAGGATCGAGACGTCGACGCCCATTTCCCTCTCCAGACCCAGGTAATCTGTGACCCAGGTAATCTGTGTCGGCAGTGGTGGTCCGGCCGTCGGCCGTAACGCTGATCGTGCCAACTGGCCCCGGCCGCCAGTTCCTGCCTCAGCCTAGACGACGGGTTGTCGTTCGGTTGGTTATCCGACCGCGGGCCGGTGGCGTTTCTGGCGCATTCCGGGTCCTCGCAACGCGGGCCAGCATTCCCACCCGGTCCCCGGTCGGCTCCTCGGGGTCAGCAGCTCCTCTGCCAGATCAGTGCCTTTGCGAGGGCGCCCCACTCGTAGGCGATCGCATAAGGCCATTCCCGGAGGCGACGCGGGCCGACCACAGTGACCCGCAGATCACCGTGGAAGCAGCGGCTGATGCGGACACGGGCGCGGGTGTCCTGCGCGCGGCCGGTGACGAAGAGGATCCTGGTCCAGCCATGTCGGGCGGCGAGCTCAGCGGTTGCCCGCGCCTCGCCCCGAGTGGTCACCGGGTGCGGAGAAAAGCAGATCACCTCCACCTTCGGTGCCTCGTGGGCGGAGCACCACCGCATCCCGGGGGTGGACATCACGAGGACGGGAGCGTAACCGGTACGGGCCAGTTCGATCGCCTTGCCGGTTCTGTCCCCCGGACCCGCCAACATGACGATGGCGTCCGCCTGGACGGGCACGTCGGCGGCCGGGAATACGAACAGCCGAAGGGTAAGCGCGGTGAAACCTGCCAGGACCACCGCGAACAGCATCACGATGAGCCGGCGTCGCCCCGCTCGTCCCCACCGGTGGCGCGCAGCCCGGCCCGCCTCCGGCGGGAGGCCGGATGACCGCCGCTCACCGGCCGGCGGTGACGACGCAGCGGAAACCACACCGTCATTCAAACATGCCGGTACCTGACCACGACCGAGGAAATCGTCGGTGCCCGAGGACCCCGGCCGGCCCCGAACCCCCATCTGTCGGTATTTCTCCTGACCACGGATTCTCCGTTTCCCGGGCCGGGCTAGAGGTCTCTCAACAAAGTCGCGAACCGGCGGGCCTGGGCTTCCGTGTTCAGGCGGTGCTCGACGTCCAGGCGGGCGGCCGCACCGAGCGCGGCCGCCCGGTCCGGGTCGAGCACCAGCTGCACGACCGCTTCAGCGAGCGCATCGGTGTCGTAGGGCGGAACGAGAATCCCGGTACGGCCGTGATCGACGTAGTCCCGGATGCCGGGGGTATCGGTCACCACGACGGGACGACCACTGGCCATCGCCTCCAACACGACAGTGACGCCGCTCACGTGAAGATTGGGCCGGAGGCAGACGACCACCATCGATGCGGTCCTGTACAGGTCGCTCACCTCGGGAAGAGTAAGACGGTTCCGACGCCGGCCGAGCCACGGTGGCACGGCCACGTTTCGGGCTGTCACCAGCTCGAGTCTCAGCTCCGCCAGCCTCATCTCCGCCAGCCTGCTCCGCCCCTGGGACAGGCCGCGGACCAACGTTTCGAAGTCGCGGTGCCGGTCATTTCCGATACTCACCACGAGCCCTTTCTCCGGAGGGCTTCCAGAGGGCCGGAAAAATGTGGAGTCGACCCCGAACAGAACGTGCGAGAAACGGCTTTCAGGAATGCCAAGCTGCGTTCGGAGCGGCGGAATCTGGGCGGTGGAAAGCGTAAATATCCGACTGGCCCTTCGCAGGGCACAGCGGGCGATCTCCCGCGAGCCGGGCCGTCGACCGGCGACATCGGCCAGCCAGATCACGCCGGTCACGACGGGTGGGTGGTTTCGCGTTCCCGCCATCAGCGCCGCCGGGACCCCGACCCGCTCGTCCCAGCACAAGGCGACGTCCGAGCTGCGGACCGTTCGACGGGAGGCCGCGGTCTCCACCCACTCATAGCCGCCGAAAATACGTGGACCACGAACGAAGAATGCGTCCCGGGACACCCGCAAGCTAACCGGGGATACTTTCACTGAATAGCGCGCCAACCGGTCGAATCCATACGGAAAAGCGTCCGGAACCTCGCCGCGGCCATGACGCTCGCGCCACTCGTTCGCGTCAAGGCCACCGCTGTAGTGAAGCGCAAGATTACATTCGACCATTGGTCCACCTAAGTTATGATAATTCACGAGAATTCTCATCGCCAGCGCCGGGCGTCACCGCGGGAAGTGTCGTCGGGTCCCCACGCACGCACCCGGTCCGGCCACGATGGTCTACCGTGTGTGCCGCCCGCCTACCTGAATACGACTGCGTCGCGCGGGCCGGCGCCGGCTTGGGGTGATCAGACAGTGGATTTTGTCATGCAACAGTCGGATCGCGCCGACCCGGCGAGCGGAAAAACCCCCGCAGCCCCGGCGCACCATAAGCATGCGCGCGCAAGCGTCGTCATTCCGGCCTATAACGAGGCGGCCGTGATCGGCCGCTGCCTTGACCGGCTCGCCGACGGCGCCGCCCCCGAGGACCTGGAGATTGTCGTGGTCGCCAACGGCTGCTCCGACGAGACCGCCCGTCGGGCCCGCGACCGAGGTGTCCGCTGCGTGGAGACCGCGAAGGCCGGCAAGGCCGCCGCGCTGAACCTTGGCGACGCCGAGGTCACTGCCTTCCCGCGATTCTATGTGGACGCCGACCTGGAGGTGTCCGGCGCCGACCTGCTGCGGGTGGCCGACGTGCTGCGGACCGGCCCGGCACTGGCCGCATCACCGCGCCTGACAATCCATCTTGCCGGCACGAGCCGCGTGGTACGCGACTACTACCGCATCTGGCTGCGGCTGCCCTATGTGCGCAACGGCCGAATCGGTGGGGTCATTGGAGTGAGCGAGCAGGGCCGGACCTATTTCGATCGTTTCCCGGACGCAATCGCGGATGACTTCTTTCTCTATCACCGGTTCGCACCGGATGAGCGATGCACGGTCGACGGCACCTGTTTCGTCGTACATCCGGCCCGGACCGCACGCGACCTCGTTCGACAGAAGAGCCGGGTTTTCGCCGGCAACGCCCAACTGCGCGCCCTCGGGCTGGCGCCCGCGGGCGGTCCCACGAAGGGTGGTCGTGGCCTCGCCGACGGGTCCGTGGACTGGCTCAGGGCGGTCCGCGCCGAGCCCCGCCTGCTCGGCGCGGCGCCGGCGTATCTCGCGGTCTCCACCGTGGCGAAGGTGCTCGCCCGCCGGAAGGTTCGCCGCGGGGATCTCGGCACGTGGGAGCGCGACGGCAGCAGCCGCGGGGGCAGCCCGGCACCATCGCCATCGACGCCGCCATCGCCATCGACATCGTGTCTCTGACCTTGCCTCGGGTCCGGCCACTCATCGGGTCCGGCTACTCATCGGCTCTGGCCACACAGGACCACCGGCCGGCCGGTGTCCGCCCAGACGTTCCCGGCACTGAAGAAAGTGGTCTTACCGGCATCGTCGTTGCCCAGCCGGCAGACACTCCAGCGGAAGCCGCGGCCGAAACGGTTGTCCGTCACGCGGAGGTTCCTGGCAGCGACCACAAGCGTCGTTCCGCCGGCGTTCAACCAATTTTGGTCGATAACCACATCACGGTTACCTCCGTTCGCCCACTCCAGAAAGACGACGGCTGTCTGGGTCTTGTCGTACGGGGAGAGGTCGAGGTTGTTACACACCACACTCAGGTCCCGGACGCCGCGGACCTGGATGCCGTCGGTATGGGCCCCTTTCGGTGGCCTTCGGTCATGGACGTAGTTATGACGGATGGTGACGCCGGAAACCGGTCCGAGCGTGGACGAGATGTGGAAGCCATCGTCGCCACCGGAAAGATTACTGTACTGGATGACGTGACCTGCGCCACCTCTGATTGCGATCCCACTTGTCGCCACGTGATCGATCAGCACATTACTTCCGCGCACGCGGATGCCATCGTGGACGATCGAGTTTCTTATCGTCACGTTGTCGGCGTAGATGTCGATGAGTCCGGAGAACTCCTTGTTCTCCAGCACCTGTCCGGGAGTGGCCAGTTTCCCGGCGGGCATCGGCTGGAACCGGGATCCGGGCGCGGGGCCGGTGTTCGAGGCGTCCGGCTTGCGGTCGCATCCTCGGGCCGCGGCCGGGTCGCCCCCTGGTAGGCCGCGGGTCGCGGCACCGCCATCCGGTGAAACCCCGGCCGGGACAGTGGCCGGGACAGTGGCGGGGGCCGGTGTGCCCGCCGTCCGCGCGGGCCCGTCTCTCGAGCGAAGGGCGACCAGCAGCCCACCGCCCGCCACCAGCGCCACGAGCACCGCCACGGATCCAATCAGGACATACCGGTGTCGATTGGTCAAATCAGCGCGAGCCATCGAATCCTTCCAGGGATATCCCACTGAGCCGGGGGCCGCGCCGTACCGGCCCTTTTCGCGGGTCTGGAGACCCGAGCGGGGAACTCCAGCCGGTCTACGCCTGCACTGCCAGGAGACGGGGCTCGGCGGGCGCGGCCGGGCCGAGGACGAAGTCCAGGAAGGCGACGTGCCGAGCGGACCAACTGTTGTCCGCGACGAAATCCAGCCGGTCAGCCTCCGTGACGGCCGGCCAGGTCAGGACCTCGTTCATCGCCACCACCGGATCGTCCCCCGGGCGCAGCAGCCGGACCCGCCGCCCGATGCCCCGAACCGGGGCAAGGTCCGTGGCGAGGACGGGACGCCCGGCTGCCAGATATTCGTAGATCTTGATGGGGTCCATGGCCTCGGTCAACGGAGTGCTCCGGTGGGTGAGCAGGCACACGTCGGCCGCGGCGATCAGACCGGTCACAGCCGGCCGGGGCAGATGGCCGGGCAACCGCACCGACCGCAGCATCCGCAGCGACCGGACGGAGGCCTCGTCCGGGATGGGGCCGGCCAGAATCACGGTGCCAGCCGACGCCAGGCGGCGAATCATGTCCAGATCGAGGCGGGTGTCGACGGTGCCCGCGTACACGCACCACGGCCGTGGGAGGCGCCGGAGCCAGTCCGGCGGGGACGGCGGGCGCAGCCACTCGGCCGGATCGACACCGTTGTGCACGACCAGCCCGGCACCGGTCGGCCCGGCACCGGTCGGATGGAGGCGTTCCAGCAGCGGCCTGGACACCGCGATGACCGGCAGCCGCCGGCGCCGGATCTCCTCGTAGGCATGCCGGAAGGCCGGATGCCACCGTCGTAGCGGTGGGTAGGTCGCCCAGTCGTCCCGGGCGTAATACATGACCGAGCCGGCCCAGGACATGTCGGCGAAGCCCGCCAGCGGTGGATACATAGTGATCACGACGGGTCGTTTGCAGCCGGCCCGGCCCGCGGCCCGGCCGAGCCTCCTGTCATACCGCCGATAGGCCGCCCGCAGCGACGGCAGCGTCACCGGGTCCTTGCGGCGCCACCGCTGCGGCGACACCAGATGCCCCTCAACGCCACCGGACGGTGGCAGGACGGTGGTCCGGCCGCCCCGCAGCACCGTACCGAGGTGGCTCCGGAACGGCTCGGCCACGACCACGCGCCGGACCCTGGGCGATCGCAGCAGGGTAAGCAGTAGACGATCGGGAGGACGCATGTACGCCCTGATCGCCATGTCCTGGAGCGTCTCGACCGGCAGGGCCAGCACCACGTCCCGCTGGTCCGCCGTGGGGGCATCTTCCATAAGAGTGGACTCCTTCACCGTTGAGCCGTCGGGTTCACCCGTGAGCCGTCGGGCCCAGCGCGTCGTCTCTGCGCGACGACGCCGGAGCAGGCTGCCCCGAGCCGGCGCTCGCGCGCCGGGCACACTGCAGTAGGTCCGCCAACGCGGGTGGGCGTTGTCTCCACGTGATCATGATGTAGGTTGCGGCACCGGCCAACACGCTCGCCAACAGGCACACCGGGCGGGCAAGCCGGAACCCGTGGGTGAGCCATTGGACAGCGGCCATCATGGCGACGGTCCCCGCGGTCGCCACGACGTGCGGCCAGACCGCGGTGACCAACTCGCGCGGCTTCGCGTCCACCAGTCTGAAGGGAATCGCGAAGCCGGGCGGTAGCAGGAGGACGATCACGATGGCGTACGCCGCCGCGACCCCGTTGATTCCCCACGGCAGGCCGGCGAAGTAGCTGCCGAGCATCAGCAGGCCGGAGAAGATTCCCCAGCGCAGCAGCAGGTCGGTTCTTCCCTTCACGTTGTAGAGGACCCCGACGCTGAAACTCACCGACTGGATGCCGCCGATCGGGGCGAGCAGCCAGATGAGCGGCACCAGCCGTTCCCAGCGCGCGCCGAGCACGACCAGGACGACGTCGCGCGCGACGACAGTGAGTCCGGCCATGACCGGAAAACAGACCAGAGCGGCGACCGCGCATGACCGGAAATAGACCCGGCGGATCGCGGCGTGATCGTCCTGGAGTCGGGACAGACCGGCGAACATGACTTCCTGGAACGCCGTGGAAACAGTGCTCACCGGATACATGAGCACCCGCTGCGCCAGGCCATAGTAGCCCAACTGCTGGGCTCCGAGGAAATGCCCGACAATCACCTTGTCGCCGTGCAGCAGAAAGAAGTTGAAGACGCTGAACCCGCTCAGGTTGGCGCTGAAACGCAGCACGGACCTGACCTCGGCGGGGCTGAACGACGCCCTGGGACGCCACGGCGACTGCAGCCACGCGACGAGGGTGGTGACCCCGAATCCGACCAGATAGCCGATGACCAGTGACCACACCTGGTAGCCCAGCAGGGCGAGCAGGATCGAGCAGGCCGCGTTGGCCGCTGTCCCGATGATGTTCGCCGCGGCGACGGCACCGAACTTCATCTCCCGGCGGAGCAGCCACTGCTGCAGGTCACCGAGGCTGGCGAGCAGCAGGCCGAGGCCCAGGACCTGGAGCACGGGCGTCAGCGCCGAGTCACCGTACAGGCTGGCCAGGCCGGGCGCCAGCAACGCCAGCAGGCCCGAGATGACCAGACCAAGCCCGATGTTGAGGAAAAAGACGCTGCTGAGCAGCCGCTCGCTGATCTTGTCTCGTTGGACAACCGCCATGCCGGTCCCGAAACCCCGCAGAATTTCGAGGAACATCACGATGACCAGCGCCATCGTCATGAGACCGAACGCCCGCGGTTCGAGCAGATGAGCCAGGACGACCTGGACCAGCAGGCGGGTGACCTGCACGACAACCTGGTTCACCGACATCCACCGGGCGCCGCTGGCCATCGAACCGCGCGGCGCCCGACGGGGCAGCGACGGCTCCGCCACGGTCTCCCCCGCCCCCAACAGGGCGGACGACCGGGTCACGGCCGGTGGCTGGCTCACCGCTGCCACCCGGAGGCCAGGACCGCCGGTGCGGGGGTCATCCGCCAGAGTGCTCCGGCGCAGCCGATGAGCAGGAACAGCAGGCCGGCAAGCATCGCGAAGCTCAGGGCGTCGAAGGTGAGGAAGCTGACGACCCCGGCCAGGATCGAGGCCATCAACGCCTGGCCGAGTTCCCGGTCACGCTGTTCCCGGGCCCGACGCCGCGCCCCGCGGGCCACCAAGAGACCGACGGCGACCCAGACCAGCAGCACGGTTGTCCCGACGACTCCGGTCTCCAGCACCAAGCCGAGTAGCTGATTGTCAAGGTAGAAGTACTGGTGGGGGGTGAATGTGCCCAGTCCACGGCCGAGGAGCGGCCTTTGCGTGAACAACTTCCAGACCTGGGCGTAGTCCTCGGTGCGGCCGGTCACGCTGGGGTCCGCGCCGGCCCGCAGGAACAGCGAGACGGTCGCCTCGAGCAGACCGGGAAACAGCGTGTGCAGGACGAGGACGGACCCGGCCAGCGCCAGCAGGCCGTTGAGGCGGCGGCGGACCGGCCAGACCGCCGTCAGGGTCAGGATCGCCACGGCGACGCTCACAGCGGTGCTTCGCGAGACGCTCATCGGCAGGACGGCCCCGATGACGGCGACCTGGGCCCAGGCACCGACCCGCGCCCACCCGCGGGCGGCGACGGCGTAGTACAGGGCCAACGGCAACACCACGGCCAGGACAACCCCGAACTCGATCGGATGCACGGCCGTCGCGGCGACCCGCTCGAAGCCAGACCGGACGTCGACGCGATCGACGTCCGGTCTGAGCGACATTCCCGGGGGGACCAGGACGGCGCTGTAGTTACGACCGGTCAGAAACTCGATCCCGCCGATGGTGGCCATGAAGGTGGCGCCCAACACCACCCGGCGCAGCAGGCTGTCCAGCCGGGTCCGGCACCGGATCGCATCGGCGGCCAACAGCGTCACCCCGGCCTGCGCCACGACCGTCACGAGACTGCGATGAGCGGAGCTGACCTCTGTCGCTTCCACCACGCGGGTGAACATCATCGCGAAACTGAGCGTGAGAACCCATACGAGTACCAGCGTCGCGGCTCGCACCGGCTGGAACACCGGGTCGAACCGGGCGCGTCGTGCGGCCTGGTGAACCAGCCAGCCGGCAAGACAGCAAAGGCCGACGGGCACGGTCAGCTTCCCCAACGGCGGGAGCCGGTAGGTCGCCGGCACGGCGAAGAGAACGAAGACCATCAACGTCAGCAGCGTCACCGCGTCCCGCCGACTCGCCAGCAGGGGCACCGCCACGGCCGGGACGGCCAGCACCACGGCCGGCCCGACCGGCCCGAGCACCATCGCCGCCGCTACGGCGGCGGATCCGAACGCGACCGCGGCGAGCACCGGCCCGGCGGCGCCGGGTGCCTGGCCGGCACCGAACGGCCCGGCCCCCGGCGCCGCCCGGCCGGCGAGAGAGCCGGCGGTCATCCGGCCACCAGCCCGCTGGTCACCGGTTCACCTCTCACCGGTTCGCCTCGAACCGCCAGGCGACCCGTCGAGTGCCCGCCATGGGATCTTCGGGGAGTGCGTGCCGTCCGCGCCGGCCCCGGCCACGGCTGGCGCCCGCCCGGGCGGGACCGTAATGCTCCGCCCCTCCCCGTGACCGGGCCCGGCGCCCGGCCTCAGCGTCGACGGCAAGCGCCAGCCCCAGCGCCGCTGCCACGCCGAGGAACGCGACGGTGCCAAGCAGCTTGAGGCTACGGGCGGGCTGCACGCTCGTCAGCGGCGGCTCGGACAGCGGCGCTATCCGGTAACGCTGGTCCGGCGGCACAGCAGACTGCAGATCGTTCGACTTCGCGGTGATCACACGTACCACCTGATCCAGGGTGCGAGTGGCCTCGGTGGGATCGGCGGCCGTGGCCGTTACATCGAGGAATACCGTCTCCGGTTGCACCGAGATCTCGTAGTCACCATGGAATCCAGCCGAACGGATCTCCTCCCGCACCTGCCGAGAGTTCATGATCTTCGACTCCGTGAGAGCCAGCAACTTGAGTGAATCGCCAAAGTAGGAGAGCGGGTTGACGGGCTGCAGGATAAACCCGGAACCGGAGGAGGATGTGGCGAGCTTCTGCTCCACCGACGGGCCGACCACGAGGACCATGGCCTTCGACTGGTAGACAGGCTTGGCGACAGACATCGTGATCCCGATTGCGGCCGCCGTGGCGAGCAGGATCGGAAGCATGACATACCATCGGCGGAACGCCGTTCTGGAGATCGTCACGATGTCCATGTCGGGCTCCCCCGGTAAGCCGACGACGCCGACGGCGAGGCCTGGTCCGCACCATGACCGGAAGGTTCTGTCATTCGGGGCTCCAAGGATTCATGCGCCTGAACCGATCCCATCATCAGCCTGGATCGATTCAATGTAGTCGCCCTGCGCCGCGCCGATATGCAGGCCGACCCGCGTGTCGTCGCGCTACCCGGACCGGTGGGAGGGGGACTTCGCGGCGAGTCGGGTCCCGATTCGGGTCCCGAATGCCATGCGTACCTCGCCGCCCATGTGCCGAGCATGGGGCAATGCCCACTGCCGCCCCAGAACCGCCAGGCAGCGAGCCCGCTCGACCCAGTCGAGCCGGTCGTGGGACAGGATCACGTGAATCATCCGGACGGTCTTCTCCACCATCGGCAGCGACGGTGCCTGCCGGTGCGGGTCAAACCACAGAGCGCGTTCCGCAGCACCCGGGTTGGCATTCATCGAAGTGTTCTCGTGGAAACGCCTGAGAAACAGGCGTTCGGGCACCTCGACAAACTGTCCACCCAGGGCGAGCTGCGCCAGGAGAACCACGTCGGAACCGACGTACTTTCCGATGAGATCCGTCTTCAGGAGCGATTCTGCCCGTATGATACCGAATACCGGATGGTATTCGGTGCGGGTCGACAGGAAGTGTCGCAGACGCTCGTGCGGCGTCGGCTCACACAGGTTCATCCCATCCTCGAAGCCACCGGTCACCGTATCGTTCAGGTCGATGAGCGCCGTTTTGGGGTAGGCCAGGACGGCAGTGGGCGACGCGGCGGTCAGGGCCGCGACGCACCGGCTGACGAACGCGGGGGCGCAGAGGTCGTCGTGGGCGGCCCACTTGAAGTAGGTTCCCTCGGCGAGGTGGACGATCCGGTTGTAGTTCCAGGCCGCGCCGCGGTTCACCGGACTCCGGTGGTACTCGATCCGCGGATCCCGGCGGACGAATTCCCGGCAGATCTGCTCGGTTCGGTCGGTACTGCCGTTGTCGGCGATGACGATCTGAAGGTTCGGGTAGTCCTGCACGACGATCGACTCCAGCGCCCGGGCCAGGAA